>JAAZDU010000350.1 GCA_012512665.1 Bacillota bacterium
AGCCTTAACAGCGCCACCCATCTCATCTATGCGTTCCAGGTATTCCCATACTCTCTTCTCTATTTCATCGGTTAATTTTTCTATATAATAAGAACCTCCCAGTGGATCAACTGTATCGGTAACTCCCAGCTCATAAGCCACAACCTGCTGGGTGCGCAAAGCAATGGAAACAGCATGCTCGCTGGGCAAAGCCAGTGCCTCATCATAAGAGTTAGTATGCAGCGACTGTGTTCCGCCCAGCACCGCTGCCAAGGCCTGGTAAGCTACCCTCATGATATTGACCATTGGCTGCTGGGCAGTAAGGCTGCACCCCGCTGTTTGTGTATGGAAGCGCAGCATCATGGATCTAGGGTTTTGAGCACCAAAGCGTTCTTTCATAATTCTAGCCCATATCCGGCGAGCTGCTCTAAACTTGCATATCTCCTCAAAAAAATTAAGATGGGCATTAAAGAAAAAGGATAACCTGGGTGCAAAAGTGTCAACTGGCAGGCCTGCATCAATAGCAGCTTGCACATAAGCAATACCATTAGCCAGGGTAAAAGCCACCTCTTGCACTGCTGTAGCACCCGCTTCTCTTATGTGATAACCGCTAATGCTGATAGTATTCCAATTAGGCACATGCTGTGAGCAATAGGCAAATATATCTGTAATAAGGCGCATAGAAGGTTGGGGTGGAAAGATATAAGTTCCCCTTGCTACATACTCTTTTAATATATCATTTTGAATTGTACCTCCAACTTTATCATAAGAAACTCCCTGTTTCTCCGCTACAGCCAGATACATGGCCAGAATTATAGCGGCGGGGGCATTGATAGTCATGGAAGTAGTAACCTTGTCAAGTGGTATGTTGGCAAAAAGTGTTTCCATATCTTTTAAAGAATCTATGGCAACCCCTACTTTACCTACTTCTCCCCTGGCCAGGGGGTGGTCCGAGTCATACCCGATCTGGGTAGGCAGATCAAAGGCTACACTGAGACCTGTCTGTCCCTGCCCCAGAAGGTAGCGAAAACGCTTGTTCGTTTCTTCTGCACTGCCAAAGCCTGCATACTGGCGCATAGTCCACAAGCGGCCCCGGTACATATTGGGTTGTACTCCCCTTGTAAAAGGATACTCCCCAGGCAACCCTACTTTTTTTTCATAGTCAAAATCCTGATTATCCAGAGGGGTATAAACCGTATCAACAGTTATACCTGAATCGGTCAGGAACTCTTTTTTCCGTTCCGGCCTTTTAGTAATTTTAGATGCTAATTTTTCATTCCAAACCTTCTTTTTTGCCGCAAGCCGCTCTACTTTTTCTTTATCCATCAAAAAGTCATCCCTCCTTCACCAGCTTTCTTAAGTACTTATAAGTCCAGGGGCCAGATAAATATGCTTCTGGCTCCTGGACTTGTTGCAGCCTATAAAATAATACAGAAATCATATCTTATCTTTAATAAGGGAAACGATCTCAAAAGGTAAAGCTGCTACAGGCACTCCGGCTGCCTCTAAGGCTTTTACCTTCCCCTCAAAAGTACCTTTTCCTCTTTCAATTATCGCTCCAGCATGCCCCATGCGCTTACCAGGAGGAGCGCTCTTGCCGGCCAAGTAAGCTACTACAGGTTTAGTCATTTTTTCCTTAATAAACTCCGCTGCTTCCTCTTCTGCAGCACCCCCAATTTCACCTACCATCACAACAAGCTTCGTTTCCTCATCTTTTTCAAATTCCTTTAAAACATCTATAAAGTTTAGGCCTACTACCCTGTCACCGCCCATACCAACCACTGTCGTGGTCCCGTAGCCAGCTTCTTTCAAATTGGCTACAATTTCGTAGCTCAACGTGCCGCTGCGCGCCACCACTCCTACAGGACCAGGCACATATATTTGGTTTGGCATAATGCCGATCTTACATTTTCCTGAAGAAATTATACCAAATGTATTAGGGCCTACCACCGTTGTCCCTTTGGAGCGTGCATAAGACATAATACTTACAGCATCCTGCAGCGGAATTCCTTCTGTAATCAGGACCACTACTTTAACACCAGCACTTATAGACTCAAAAGCTCCATCCTTGGCAAAAGGCGCCGGGACAAAAAGAATAGACGCATCTATTGCCCCTACCTTTTCTTTGGCAGCTTCTATAGTATCAAAAACGGTGATACCTTCTACTTCCCTACCAGCCTTGCCGGGAGATACCCCGGCCACAATATTGGTACCGTAGGATAGCATCTGCTTGGTATGAAAAGAGCCCTGGTTCCCAGTAATGCCCTGTACCAATACTTTTGTTGTTTCGTTTATAAAAATTGCCATTGTCTATCCTCCTTAACTTATTATACCATTTACTGCTCACTAAGCTCTGCAGCTTTCTTGGCCGTTTCCTGCATGGTGCGATATGCATGGACACCAACTTCCTCCAGGATCTTCCTACCTGCCTCTTCATTAGTCCCTACAAGACGAAAAACTACCGGGACGGTGATACCTTTACTTTTCTTAACGTTGGCAAAGGCGGAGGCTACATCATCACAACGGGTAATGCCACCAAAAATATTAATCATTATCACTTTAGGATTAGTTTCTAAAAGCAACTCCAGAGCCCTGGCAGTTTGCTCCACTCCAGCTCCTCCTCCAGCATCCAGGAAATTAGCAGGCTTTCCACCATAGTAGTTTAAGGTATCCAGAGTAGCCATGGCCATACCCGCTCCGTTAGCCATAACAGCGATATCGCCGTCAAGCTGCACGTAGGCCAGCCCCAGGTCGTATGCTTTCTTTTCTAATGCAGTTCTTTCCTCCACCCCTGGTAAATCCTTGTGCCGGAAAAGGCTGTCATCATCAATAGTTACTTTGGCATCAGCTGCAATGACTTTATCACCGCTTATTACCAGGGGATTTATTTCAACCAGCTCCGCATCCATTTCACAGAACATCTTATAAAGCTTTAACAATATATCGGTAAAAGACTTGGCTACCGACCCTGTAAGACCCATACGCCGGCATACATCCCTGGCAATAAAAGGCTGCACACCAATAAAAACATCAATAATCTTCTTTACAATAAATTCTTCCGGCACTTCTTCAATATCCATGCCTCCCTGGCTTGATGCGAGAAGAACCGGGCTTTTTGAAGCTCTGTCTACAGTAATAGATAAATAAAGCTCTTGATCTATCTGTAATTTCTCTTCTACCAACAAGGTTTCAACCTTATAACCACCTATTTCCATTTGCAATAACTTTTCAGCTTCCGCAGCTGCCTGGTTAAAATCATCAATAAAAGAAATTCCTCCAGCTTTTCCCCTCTTGCCTGTTAGCACCTGGGATTTCATAACACAGGAGCCGATTTCTTTAACAGCAGCGACAGCTTCTGCAGGGGTCCTGGCAACGATCCCCTTGGGGACAGGAATGCCAAATTTGGCAAACATTTCTTTCCCCATAAATTCATACAACTTCACAGACACAACCTCCTTGTTATTTACATTTTTTTATATGGACATTACTAGTTTCGCCTTTTTTAGGCAAAAACCTACCTATATGTTAAAGATTAACCTTATATTTTTTGATTTTATTATACAAAGTAGCAAGAGAGATATTCAGAGCCTTGGCAGCTTTTTTCTTACCTTCTAATGTATCACCAAAACGGGAGAGTGCAGTTTTAAGCATCATCTGCTCCATTTTATCAAGCGGGATAACCTCTGAATACTGTGACACTCCCAGGTTACCAAATTTGCCTATATAGGGAGAGAGATGCCCCTGCTGAACTAAGGAACCATCTGCTAAAACCATGGCTTTCTCCATAACATGCTCCAGTTCCTTTATATTGCCAGGCCAATCATAATTAATTAAAAACTGTAATGCTTCAGGAGTAATGCCATGTACCTTTTTGCCCAGTTTTCTGTTAAATATTTCAATAAAAAAATCTACAAGAAGAGGCAAATCTTCCAGGCGCTGGCGTAGAGGTGGTATGGTAAGTTTTACTGTCTGAAGTAAAAAGTAAAGCTCTTCTAAAAAAAGTCCTTTTTGAACCAGCCTTTGCAAGTTCAAACTTGTAGCTGCTATGACTCTTACATTAGCCCGCAACACCTCTTTCGAGCCAATTCGCTGAAATTCGCCATGCCGGAGGAAACGCAACAATTTTTCCTGGAATTTCAAGTTCATCTCCCCCAGGCCGTCTAAAAAAAGAGTTCCCCCTTGAGCCAACTCAACCTTTCCCATTTTTGTTTTGGTAGCGCTACTGAAGGAGCCTTTTTCGTAACCGAAAAATTCCGTTTCCCAAAGGGCTTCAGGTATAGCAGAACAATTGATCTTAATAAATGGTTTGCTTGATCTGTTGCTAGCATTATGTATAGCTTGGGCATAAATATCCTTACCGGTGCCGCTCTCCCCTGTTATTAAAATCGGTGCTTCACTGCGGGCAGCTTTTTTTGCGCTTTCCAAGGTTGCTTTAAAAATTTTACTCTGACCTATAAGATCATGAAAATAGTACTTACAAGCGGTTATCTGATCTATGGTTTCATAAAGATTCGCAATGATTGTATTACTTTTTTGTAATTCGTCCATCAATTTTAAAATATCGTTGATGGGTTGAAAAACCACCACCGCTCCTTCCATCTCTCCTTCCACCACAATAGGAGAAGCATGGGAAATTACTTCGACATCGGAACCGCCAACATGCGTGCGATAGCCTATGACAGGTTTTTGCTTAATTAAAGATCTTGCCAGGGCCCCCTGCGGGGAAACTTCAAATATATTTTTCCCAACCCGCTCTTTTTCAGGTATACCAGTTACTTTAGTAAAGGCAGGATTAACATATTTTATCCTTCCGTCATTATCTGCTACCTCTATAGCGTCCTGCACAGCATTAAGGATAGCCCAAAGTTCACCTTTAAGTTTTTTAACTTCCAGAAGGCGTTCCAGTGATTTAATCAAGGCCATAATAAAATTGCTTTCGTACAGGGAAACCAACTCCGTTTCCTCTGCCTTAAATGCAGACAATTGCTCCCCTACTTCTTTGGCCTTACAGGCATTTACAATAAGATGAATATCAGGCCGTGCAAGGAGTTTTGCTAGATCCTGCGTTGCAAAAAAATGATGC
>JAAZDU010000029.1 GCA_012512665.1 Bacillota bacterium
ACCCTGTTCAGGTGGCGCGTTTGTGGGAAAGAAGGGGGGCAGAGCGCCTGCACCTGGTGGATCTTGACGGAGCTTTTGAGGGCAGGCCCCTAAATAGTGATATTATTGCGCAAATTGTCCGCAAGCTTCATATCCCGGTGCAGCTGGGGGGAGGCTTAAGAGATGCTGAATCCGTAAAAAATGCTTTTTCTTTAGGTGTCAGCAAGGTAGTTCTGGGAACAGTATGTGTGCATAAGCCTGCTCTTTTTGAGCAGCTAGCCTCTCTTTATGGCCCCCGCCTGATAGTGGGGATTGATGCCCGCGAGGGAGTTGTTGCTGTTAAAGGCTGGTTAGAAGAAACCCAGGTGAGGGCGCATGATCTGGCAAAAAAAGCCCTTGCACTGGGCCTAGAGGAAATTATCTATACTGATATAATGCGCGATGGTTCCCTGGCTGGTCCCAATTTTAAAGCACTGGAAGAGATGCTTTCTATTCCAGGTATTAAAATCATCGCCTCCGGCGGTATTGCCAGCCTTGAAGATCTAAAGATGCTTTCCCGAATGGAGGAAAAGGGACTGATAGGCGCTATAGTGGGCAAGGCCCTTTACGATGGCTGTTTTACTCTGGAAGAAGCTATTAGAGCGGTCACAAGCTATTAGTAAGGGGGGGAAAGATTTGGCAAAACGAATTATCCCTTGCCTCGATGTAAAAGAGGGAAGAGTAGTTAAGGGAATGGAATTTGCAGATTTAAAAGATGTTGGCGATCCTGTGGAATTGGCCAGTTTCTACGATAAAGCCGGCGCAGATGAATTGGTTTTTCTTGATATTACAGCTTCTTATGAAAAAAGGGAAACAGTAATAGAGCTGGTGAGAAGAACTGCCAGGCAGCTTTCTATCCCCTTAACGGTAGGGGGGGGGATCAGTGATTTGAACCAGATTGGAAATTTATTGAAAGCAGGTGCAGACAAGGTGTCCCTGGGTACCTCAGCTGTCAAAAACCCCTCCCTTGTCAACGAGGCGGCCAGCACTTTTGGTCGCCAGTGCATCGTAGTAGCCATAGATGCTAAGTGCAGTGAAGATGGCAAAGGTTGGGAGGTATACACTCACGGTGGCAGGTCAGCCACAGGTCTTTCTGCTGTTAATTGGGCCAGGGAGCTGGAAGAAAGGGGAGCGGGTGAAATTCTTTTAACCAGCATGGATAGGGATGGGAGCCAGGATGGTTATGATTTGGAGCTGACAGCGGCTGTCTCCGAGGCAGTTAATATTCCTGTCATAGCTTCAGGCGGGGCAGGGAGCTTGGAGCATTTCTGGCTTGTTTTAACCAGGGGGAAGTCTGAGGCAGCCCTGGCTGCATCTGTTTTCCACAGCCAGACATTTACCATTATGCAGGTAAAGGAATATCTGGCTGCAAAGGGCGTGGAGGTGAGGCTTCCGTGACCAATATGCAAGCCGAAAACATTAAGCTTAAGTTTTCCAGCCAGGGGCTTATCCCGGCCATTATTCAGGATTATAAAAGCGGTCAGGTGCTGATGATGGCCTATATGAACTACGACTCCTGGCAGAAAACCCTGGAGACTGGCTATACCTGGTTTTGGAGCCGGAGCAGGCAAAAGCTGTGGCAAAAAGGGGAGTCTTCGGGGCACACTCAGAAAGTAAAAGAGATATATGTCGATTGTGACGAAGATACCTTGCTGCTGAAAGTGGAGCAGAAAGGAGCAGCTTGCCATACGGGAGAGAAAAGCTGCTTTTACAGAAAAATACAGGGTGATAAAGAGGAAAGCACGGAGCTGCCTGATTCTCAGCTTATAAACAGGCTCTCATCTATAATTCAATCCCGCCTCAAGAACAAGCCTGCCAATTCCTACGTGGCCAGCCTGGCCGCCAGGGGAGAGGACAGTGTTTTGCGCAAATTGGGGGAAGAGGCGACAGAATTAATGCTGGCTTTAAAGAACAGGTCAGAGAAAGAGATTGTGGGGGAAGCAGCAGATCTAATTTTTCATACCATCCTATGCCTGGAATACGCCGGTGTGGGCTTGGCCCCGGTGCTGGCAGAACTGAGGCAAAGGCATCAAAAAAAGACAGGAGAAAGAAAACAATGATAGATTACCATATCCATACAGCGCGCTGCCACCATGCTACGGGGACTCCGCAGGAGTATATCGCAGAGGCTCGCTTAAAAGGCTTGACCGAAATAGGTTTTGCCGACCACTTTCCCCTGGATTTGTTAAATATCATTCCCTCTTCCCCAGTAAGCATGTCTGCTGAGGAGCTTACCGCCTACCTGGAGGAGATTCGAGAGCTGGCAGAAAAAAATAAAGATATCACCATCCGCTTAGGCTTAGAGGTAGACTATATTCCCGGCAGGACAGAGGAGACAGCCGACTCATTTCTTTCGCTGCCGGTTGATTACCTGATAGGCTCACTCCATTTTTTAGGCAGCTGGGATTTTACCCACCCTGCTGAGAAGAGCACTTATTTAGAAAAGGATCTGCACGAGTTATACGAAAATTATTTTGCAGACATGGGTAAGCTCTGCCGCTCGGGTCTTTTTGATATAGTGGGCCATATTGATGTGATCAAGAAATTTGGCTTTCTACCGCAGATACACCTGGACCAGCTCTGGTTGAAGACGGCAAAAGAACTGAAAGAAAATGATCTTTGCCTGGAAATTAATACGGCAGGCTTAAGGGCACCTGTGAAAGAAATGTATCCCGCCCCGGGGTTTCTTCAGTACTGTTTCCAGGAAAATGTCCCTGTGGCAGTAGGTTCAGATGCCCACAGCCCCCAGGAGGTGGGCTATAAAATTGATGATGCTATTGCTCTTTTGAGGAAAGTGGGTTACCGGGAGGTTGCTACTTTTATTGGAAGAAAGCGCCAGATGATCTCTCTTGAAGGAGGCTAGTAGGCTTGCGTTATCTTACTGCAGGCGAATCACATGGGCCCTGCCTAACGGCTATGGTGGAGGGGCTGCCCTCGCATATGCCCGTTGCAGTGGAAGATATTAATATCCAGCTGGCCCGGCGTCAGGAAGGATATGGTCGCGGGGAAAGGATGAAAATTGAAAAAGATGAGGTAAAGATTTTATCAGGGGTTCGCTTTTCACGAACAACTGGTGGGCCCCTTACCCTTCAGATCCTGAACAAAGATTTTGAAAGCTGGAAGGATGTTATGTCTGTTCAGGGACCTGCTGTAACCAGAAGAAGAATTCACTGCCCTCGCCCTGGTCATGCAGATTTGGCCGGCGGTATTAAGTACCTCCACCGGGATTTAAGAGATGTCCTGGAGCGCTCCAGCGCCCGGGAGACCGCTATCAGGGTAGCTTCTTGCACCCTTGGCCGGATGCTTTTAAAACATTTTGGCGTCCATGTTTTTTCATACGTGCTGGCTATCGGTTCTGTAAAAGTACCGGAAGAGAGCAGAAATTTAAGCTATGAAGATTTGGAAAGAGAAGCAGCTGCTTCTCCTGTGAGCTGCCCCCATGCAGAAAGCTCTTTAGCTATGATTGAAGAGATTGAGCGGGCACGCCAGCAGGGGGACTCCCTGGGAGGAATAATAGAGCTAGTAGCACTGAACTTGGTTCCGGGATTAGGCAGCCATGTCCAGTGGGACCGACGCCTGGACGGGAGGCTGGCCAGAGCTTTGATGAGCATTCAAGGTATCAAAGGCGTAGAGATAGGGGAGGGTTTTGCCAGCGCCTATAAGAGGGGTTCACAGGTGCACGATCCTATCTGTCTTGATGAAAAAAAGAAGATCTACCGCTCCAGCAACCGCGCTGGTGGGCTGGAGGGAGGCATAACCAATGGAGAACCACTGGTGCTACGCCTTGCTATGAAGCCCATTCCAACCTTAACTAAGCCGCTGCCCAGTGTAGATTTAGATACTTTTAGCGAAAGGCCGGCCCAGGCCGAACGTTCCGACACCTGCGCCGTTCACGCTGCTGCTGTGGTAGCTGAAGCAGTTGTGGCCTGGGAATTGGCTCTGGCCTACAGGGAAAAGTTTAGCGGGGATAGCCTGGAAGAAATGATAGGTGCTTACAAGCATTATTGCTGCCTGGTGGAAGATTATCTGGCTGGTAAATGGAAAAGGCCAATGCTCTAAGGGGATACAACTAATGAAGACAATAAGGATTTCCCTTAAAGATGACAGCTATGATGTTTACATTGGTAAAGGCCTGCTGGAAAGAGTGGGTGAGCTTTTGCAACCCATCCTGCCCTCTTCCAGGGTTATGTTGGTAGCAGATCCGATCGTGTACAGGCTTTATGGACAAAAATGCATAGATTCCCTGTGCAGCGCCGGTTTCCAGGTAGCCGAGTCCTTGATTAAGGTGGGGGAAGAGAGCAAGAGCCTGGAGCAAGCTCAAAAGCTTTATGAGGCAGCCTTGGCAGCGGGCCTGGACCGCAAAAGCACTTTTCTGGCCCTGGGGGGTGGGGTTACAGGAGATTTAACAGGATTTGTGGCTGCTACTTACTTGCGAGGTACCGGTTATGTCCAACTTCCCACCACCCTTTTAGCCCAGGTTGACAGCAGCGTTGGGGGAAAAGTGGCGGTAAACTTGCCCCAGGGGAAAAACCTGGTGGGAGCATTTCATCAGCCCCTGGCTGTTCTGGCAGATACCAGCGTTCTGTTCTCCCTGCCGGCCAGGCATATTAAGGCGGGGCTGGGCGAAGTGATAAAATACGGTATAATTTGGGATGAAGTTTTTTTTAATTACCTTGAAGAAAATATAAGCTGCTTGTTGACCAATCCCCCGGAACCTACTGTTCTTGCCAAGGCCATTGCTCGCTCGGTGGAAATTAAGGCAGAGATAGTTGGCCGGGATGAAAAGGAAGGAAATTCGAGGCGCGTTTTAAACTTTGGCCATACCTATGGCCACGCTTTGGAGGCAGCTACTAACTACCAGGCATACTACCACGGAGAAGCAGTTCTGGCAGGTATGGCTATGGCGGCAAAGTTGGCT
>JAAZDU010000351.1 GCA_012512665.1 Bacillota bacterium
AATTGGTGGTGTCTCCTTTTTCCGCCGCTCTGCTTTGGCCCCGTCCTGGCGGAAGAAGCCGAATACACCCTGCCGGAGCCGGGAAGCACTGCCGGAGATAAAGATATAACCGTTTTCCCACCCGCTCCCCGCCTATTCCTGCTTGAAATTTTGCAAAAAGCAATCAATTTCCTGCTAGAAAAAATATTCGCCTAACCGCATTTTTAAAATCAGGATGACGGCTAAAAGCAGGATTCCAGTCGCTTTAGAGAGAATAATTCACAGGAATGTCTGGCGGAGACAACATCTACAATAAAAATACAACAAAAATTTACTTTCATAGGGGGTCAAATTATTAATGTTCTGCTCTATAGCCGTAGGCATGCTCGGCGGACTGGGCCTTTTTTTGTTTGGCATCCAAATGATGGCATCAGGTTTGCAAAAGGCGGCTGGCGACAAGCTGCGGCGCATCCTGGAAGCATTGACAACCAGGCCCCTTATCGGTGTTATTACCGGGATGTTTGCTACCATGTTGGTGCAGAGCAGCAGCACCATCACCGTCATGGTTGTAGGTTTTGCCAATGCAGGGCTGATGACCCTGCCGCAGGGGGTGGGCATTATTATGGGCTCCAACATAGGCACCACTGTAACTGCCCAGCTAATTTCATTTAAAATTGATGCTATTGCCTTGCCCTGCGTTGGGCTGGGCGCTCTTATTAACTTTTTTAGCCGCCGCAAGCTACACCGTTACCTGGGCCAGTCCATATTGGGCCTGGGGCTCCTTTTTCTGGGCATGAGCACCATGGCCGCAGCCATGCACCCCTTGCGGGAAAACGTATTTTTTGTTGATCTGCTGGTGCGCTTTGGCCAATATCCTCTTTTGGGGGTGGCGGTAGGAGCCATTTTTACAGCCCTTATTCAGAGCAGCAGCGCCGTTACCGGGGTAGTCATAGCCCTTACCACACAGGGTTTATTAACTTTCTCTGCCGCTTTGTCCCTTATTCTGGGCGCTAACATAGGTACCTGCGTTACTGCCATGCTGGCCAGCCTGGGTTCCAACCTTACTGCCCGCAGGGCGGCGGTGGCTCATATTGTCTTTAACTCTTTGGGTGTTATTATCTTTCTCCTTTTCTTTAACCCCTTCGCCGAGCTGATTACAAGCATCTCTGCGGACGTTGCCCGGCAAGCTGCCAATGCCCACACCATTTTCAACCTGGTCAACACTTTAATCTGGTTGCCCTTTTTTAATGTATTTAACCGCTTAATTAAATTCCTGGTCCCCGGCGAGGAAGATGGTGTGGATATTGGCCCCAAGTTCCTGGACAAGCGTATGCTAAAAACTCCCGCGGTGGCTATCGGCAGTGCGCGCAAGGAGATCCTGCGCATGGCCAACCTGGCCAGGGATATGGTTTGCGAAGCCATGGATGTTTACCTTAAGGGAGATGATAAAAAAATTCCTCATATACTGCAGAATGAAGAATTAGTTGACAGCCTGGAAAGGGATATTACCAGCTACCTGGCAGATCTTTCCCAGCATTCCTTGACCAGGGAACAGGCAAAAGAAATATCTGGCCTGATCAGCGCTGCCAATGATCTGGAAAGGATCGCGGATCATGCACAAAATTTGGTGGGCCTGGCGGAAATCAAAATTGACGATAGGCTTCCCTTCAGCGAAGCGGCCTTACAGG
>JAAZDU010000352.1 GCA_012512665.1 Bacillota bacterium
ATCAGCTTTAACTGCCTATGAAGCATCTCATTTTGTTTAATTTGTTCTGATAGCTCCATGGAAAGTTGAACCAGTTTACGAACATATCTAGAACTTATGAGGGCATTACAATTAATAGCACCTTCAAAATAAAACAATATCTCTGCTATAGTCATTATATCGATCAGGCGGGTTCCCATGTCTAATACATTTGGGATATTCTCAGGTACGAGGTGGGATTCTCCGAAAGTTACAGCATAGTTGAATTTTTTTGCTTGTTTGCGGTCAGGGTCGTATGGGTAAAAGTGTAAATGCTTGATACCTATTTCATGCAGTTCATTAATCGTTTCCTTTGATGTGTCATATGAGTTATTAACTATTAAAACATCGGAATCAGGGGGGATATCGAATAGTTTCTTAAGGTTTTTCATATTTATTGTCCTGCGAGCAACAATAACTTTGCTACTGCTGCTGATATAAGGAAGAACAAGTTTTTCTATGAAAGATACAGATATTAAAATTAAATCCCCCTGCAGCTTTTTATACTCTGTAAGTTCCTTACAACTTAGGCTTTTAATTGTACATAAATCTCCTATCAACTCTGTTAGCTGATTATAAATCTCATCCCTATTTTTGCTATCTGAAGAGATAGTGATTAAAGTTTTTTTCATTTATTTATCCCTCACAGAAAATTATGACTTTGATAAGAGCAAGATTTGGCTGATATTTGGGAATTTACTATATCATATCCACAGATGTATGTAAAGATAGCTGGCTAAACCTGGTTATAACCATGTTCGGCCAGGATATTCCCGGCGCTTGGCTAATGCAAGCTAAAATGCCCCGGCCTAACTTTGCTTGAAGTTAAAGAAGGAGAAGCTTTCTTCGCAGCTAAAGCAATTAAATCCTAGCTGTGTATTTTTGTCGTATTTAGTTTTTTTTGGCACATAAGTTGCAGCAACAGCAGGTATAAACACTTAATATCAAGTTGTATTCCAAACCTTGAAGGACATAAAATAAAGGCAGGTTAAGGCGTATGAGTGTAGAAGACATGCCGCGAGTGAGGCTGGCTAATTTACCAACACCCTTACAGGAAATGACAAGGTTAAGCAGGCTGTTAGGCGGCCCTCGACTCTTTATAAAAAGGGATGATTTAACAGGCTTAGCCCTGGGCGGCAATAAGCTTCGTATGTTAGAGTACCTTATTGGAGATGCATTAAATAAGGGTGCAGATACAATTATTACTTCGGGTTACTTGCAGTCTAATCACTGCCGTTTAACAGCTGCAGCTGCTAGAATGGCAGGTTTAGAGCCGGTAATAGTTTTTAACGAAGAATGTCCTAAAAAATTTTCGGGCAATATGATCATCAATCACTTTTTCGGCGCGAAAATGTACTTTGTCTCAGCTGAGAAAAAGAGCTTATCTCCCCAGCAATATCATGAAGAATGTGCTAAAAAAAGCGATCAATTAGTGCAGGAAATTAGCAGGAAACTGAAAAAAGAGGGTAAAAAACCCTATGTCATTCCTAGGGGCGGGAGATCGCTTTTTGGCACAGCAGGTTATTTCACTGCGACTATTGAAATATACCACCAGTTGCTAGATATTGGAATTAAGGCCAGCTACTTTGTTCTTCCCGTCGCCAGCAACGGCACAATAACTGGTCTTATCCTTGGTTCACAGGCTCTTTCTTTAGAAAACAAGGTTTTAGGTTTTAGTGTTTTAAGGTATGCAAGTGATGCCAAAAAGCTCATAATGGAGGAAATCGAAAAAGATGCTATAAGCCTGGGATATAAATTTCCTTTAGATAGAGAAAAGTTTGATATTAATGATTCTTATATTGGAGACGGATACGCTATCCCCTCAAAAGAGGGGATGCAGGCTATGAAATTACTGGCGAGGACGGAAGGAATACTGTTAGATCCCACCTATACCGGAAAGGCTATGGCTGGATTAATAGATATGATCCGAAAAGGATATTTTCATAAAGATGATAAAATTGTTTTTATCCATACCGGAGGGCTGCCTATTTTATTTGCTGATTATTTAGCTGATTATTTATAGAGAAGAAAAGATGGAACTTACCGAGATACGTGCCGCAATAAGCGGTGCATAAAAAAACCCGGGTCTGCCCGGGTTTTTTAAATTGGCCCCTAAATTTTAAACATTATCACTATTAATGAATTCTTTAATCTTTCTTTCCAATTCATCCTGTAGCTGAAAGGTAATGCGGTAGTTTTCTACAGGGAAACGAGTCTGGTCAATTTGTTTCACAGGCAGCACGTTAAAACTGGTACCGGTTAAAAAAACTTCGTTGGCTTTAAGGAAATCCTCGGGACTTAAGAAAATTTCTTTTACCTTTATCCCTAGCTGGCGAGCTAACTTAACCACCGTATTTCGTGTAACCCCAGGTAAAATCCTGGGCCCGTTGGGGGAGGTATAAAGGGTCTCCCCTATCACGGCAAAAACACTGCTGCTTGAGCCTTCTGTTACCCCAACATCTTTGCGAACCATTATAGCTTCATAAGCACCTGCCCTTTTAGCTTTTTCTTTGGCGAGGCAGTTTGGTAGCAGGTTAACGCTTTTCACATTGCACCTGTCCCAGCGCTCATCGGGAACCATAATGGTAAAGACGCCGTTTTTCTTTTGTTCCTGGCTGGGGGGGTGGGCAGGGGCCGTAAAGAGAAAAACTGTAGGTTTTATGGCAGAGGGGAAATGGTGTACTCTGGGAGCTGCCCCCCGGGTAACCTGCACATAGACATAGCCGTTTTTTAGCCCATCTCTAGCCACAATTTCCCGACAAAGTTCTGCCAGCTCAGCAGCAGAAGGAGCGTTTTCTATCATTATTTCTTTTACACCATTGGTGTAACGCTCCAGGTGCTCTTCCAGCAGAAATAATTTGCCGTTTATACAAGAGATAACTTCATAGACTCCATCCCCGAAAATGAATCCTCGATCCAAAGCAGGAACAACTGCTTCTTCCGGCTGGCAATACTCCCCATTTACATAAGCTAATGGCATAACGTGTCCCCTGCGGGGCTGCACCTCCGTTTGAAATTATTCAATAGGTGTCCTTAAGGCGGTTCTGACACAATACAATATATATAC
>JAAZDU010000353.1 GCA_012512665.1 Bacillota bacterium
AACTAATTTTTCCTACCTTGGAATTGTTTCAACTATAACATAACGATATTAGCTTAACCTTGCCGTATCAAGGTTTTCCTTTTTTATATAAATATTATTTTGCAGTATTCGGAGACTGGCATAAAAGTTGCAATATAATGATGTTAAACAGTTTGATGTTGCAAAAACATTAAATTTATTCGCAACTAGACTATTAAGTGAAGGTGGTATGTAGTAATGAACAGTTTACAAATCGAATTTATCTGTAACAAAAAAGATAGGAAGGATTATGACGCAAAAGCATCTATAAATGTCATGTCACAAGAGAAGATCAAGAAAGTAAGGGAGTATCATAAAAGCTTTTCCGAATACAAAATTACGCCTCTATTTGCATTAGATAATCTGGCTAAAGAATTTGGAGTAAATAAGATATGGGTAAAGGACGAATCGTATAGATTCGGTCTTAACGCTTTTAAGGTGTTGGGTGGTTCTTTTGCCATCGGCAAGTATTTAAGCAAAAAAGTTGGTTTACCAATAGAAGAATTGTCTTTTGAAAAACTGCGTTCAACAGAAATAAAAGAAAAGTTGGGGGATATTACTTTTGTAACCGCTACCGATGGCAATCATGGTCGAGGGGTGGCCTGGACTGCCAATCAGCTTGGTCAAAAATCTGTAGTGTTCATGCCGAAAGGATCGTCAATGATACGCGTTAACAATATTAAAAAAGAAGGTGCAGAAGTCTTCGTAACAGATTTTAACTATGATGATTCTGTAAAGCTAGCTACCAAATATGCAAAAGAAAACGGTGGCGTGATTGTGCAAGATACAGCATGGCCAGGGTATGAGGATATACCACTATGGATAATGCAGGGGTACGGAACTTTGATAGATGAAGCCATAGAACAAATAGAAGCATTGGGAGAAGTTGCGCCTACCCATGTTTTTCTTCAGGCAGGAGTCGGTTCTTTTGCCGGTGCTGTTCAGGGTTATTTAGCTTCAAAATATGATAAGCGTACACGCCCAATAACTATAATAGTTGAGCCCGAAAATGCAGCCTGTATTTTTAAGTCTGTCAAAATTAACGACGGAAAACCTCATGCTGTAACTGGTGAATTATCCACCATCATGTCAGGCCTTGCTTGTGGAGTGCCAAATACTATAAGTTGGGAAATTCTAAGAGACTATGCGGATATGTTTGTCTCATGTCCAGATTATGTGGCGGCAAGAGGAGTTAGAATTCTAGGAAGTCCGCTAAAAGGCGACCCGCAAATAATTTCGGGAGAATCCGGAGCCGTTGGAATGGGCTTGCTGAGCTTGATAGTAGAAAAACAGGAGCTAAAAAACATGAAAGAACTATTAAAAATTGATGAACAATCCAAGATATTGCTAATTAGCACCGAAGGTGATACAGATCCCTTCGCCTACCGGAAAATAGTTTGGGATGGAGCATTTGCAAATTAATTTCAGGGAGTGGTTTACATGTTGACAGAGGAAAGGCAAAGTAAGGTAATAAAGCTTTGTCAGGAATTGATTAGAATCAAAAGCTATTCAGGAGAGGAGGCGATGCTGGCAGAAAAACTCGGCAATGTTTTCAAAGAAATGGGCTTTGATGACGTTTTTACCGATGAGTATGGAAACGTGGTAGGCCATATCAAAGGCAAACGCCCTGGCAAAATAATTCTGTTCGACGGCCATATGGATACTGTACCCGTTGATGAAGCCCAATGGACAAAAGAACCTTTTGGAGGAGTTATTGAAGACGGCAGGATATATGGTAGAGGAGCAACTGATATGAAAGGGGCCCTCAGTGCTATGGTATGTGCTGCTGCAAATTTTGCTAAAGATACAGGAAGGAATTTTGCAGGAGATATATATGTGGCCGGAGTTGTCCATGAAGAGTGCTTCGAAGGTATAGCATCCAGCAACGTCAGCAAAAAAGTAAAACCGGACTATGTGGTCATCGGGGAAGCATCCGAATGTAATTTGAAACGAGGTCAAAGGGGAAGAGCGGAAATAGTCGTAGAAACTTACGGGAAGGCAGCTCATTCGTCAAACCCTCAAAACGGGATAAATGCAGTTTACAACATGATGAAATTATTGCAGAAGATACGTCAGATTGAGCTCACTCATCACGATTTTTTAGGTGATGGGATTTTAGAACTTACAGATATTAAATCATCGCCTTATCCAGGTGCTTCAGTTGTACCGGATTACTGTAAGGTAACTTTTGACAGAAGATTATTGATAGGAGAAACTAAGGAAAGTGTCTTAAAACCAATACAAGATATCATACTGGAATTAGAAAAAGAAGACCCACACTTTAAAGCTAAAGCCTATTATGCAGTTGGTGAGGAAAATTGCTATACCGGCAATAAAATACAAGGCGAAAGATTTTTCCCTGCGTGGCTTTTTGATGAAGAGGAAGATTTTATTCGAAAAGCTTTTCAAGGATTAAAAGACGCTGGTCTAAACCCAAGTATAACTCATTACTCTTTTTGCACTAACGGAAGCCATTATGCAGGTGAGGCAAACATTAAGACCATAGGCTTTGGACCATCTAAGGAAAACCTGGCCCATACAGTTGATGAGTATATAGAAATCGATCAATTATTAAAGGCAACACGCGGCTATTACGGGATTATCAAGGCTTTATTAGATTAAAAAAGATTAAAAGGAGGGGTTTTAATGGGTGATTTTGACATAGTTATAAAAAATGGTTCTGTCGTTGACGGTACCGGTGCAAAAGCCAAGAAGGTTGATATTGGGATTAAGGACGGCAAGATCATTGCCATAGATGACCTGAAAGATGCTGAAGCTAATACTACAATTGATGCTTCTGACAAAGTGGTATGTCCCGGATTTATTGATACCCACAGCCACTCAGATTTGCATGTATTTGCGGAGCCCTTCATATCAGCAAAAGTCCGGCAAGGTGTAACAACTGAGGTAATAGGCCAGGACGGCATGTCTTTAGCCCCCATAAAAGACGAGTACATTTCGTCATGGAAAAAGGCTATGGCAGGCCTAGAAGGCGAATACGATGTAAATTGGACGTGGAAGTCAGTTGATGATTATTTAAGAAGACTCGAGGAACTTGAACTTGGGCCAAATATTGCATTTCTAGCTCCACATGGCAATATCCGCTTGACTGCAATGGGCCTTGATAATCGTAAACCGTCTCAGGATGAGCTCCGATTGATGGAAAAAATTCTAGAGCAGAGCCTTGACGAAGGGGCTTTCGGCATGTCAACGGGTATGATTTACCCACCGTGCTGCTATGCCGATATTGAGGAATTCATTGCTTTGGGTAGAGTGTTAAACAGAAGAGGAGCAGTTTTTGTAACTCATCAGAGAAGTGAAGCAGATAGCATTTTAGATTCTATGGACGAAATACTCACCATTGGCCGAAAGAGTCAATGCAGGATACATTTTTCCCATTTTAAAGTAGCGGGCAAGAAAAATTGGAGCAAACTCCCCAAAGTAATGGAAAAACTTGATGAGGCAAACAGTGAAGGAATGGAAGTATCATTTGATCAATATCCATATGTGGCAGGTAGCACAATGCTTGGCGTCATATTGCCCCCTTGGGTTCACGACGGCGGAACAGACAAGTTACTTGAAAGGCTAAAAGATTCTGAAATACGGGAAAAGATCAAACAGGATATCATCAACGGCATACCCGGCTGGGATAATTTTATCGACTTTGCTGGGCTAGATGGAATTTTTGTTACATTTGTCAAGACTAAAAAGAATCAGGATATGGTAGGCAAGAATCTTATAGAAATTGGTAAAGCTCGAGGCAAAGATCCTTTTGAAGCAACATTCGATTTGCTGCTGGAAGAAGAAAATGTTGTAGGCATGGTGGACTTTTATGGCAAAGAAGAACATGTGGTAGAGATAATGAAACGGAAAGAACACAATGTATGCACTGATGGCATTATGGGAGCCAAACCCCATCCGCGCCTTTACGGAACTTTTCCACGGATTCTGGGGAAATATGTGCGTGAGGACAAGGTATTAGATTTGGAAACCGCAATATATAAAATGACCGGTAAACCCGCAGGAGTTTTGGGTTTGAAAAATAGAGGCATTATAAGGCAAAACTATGCAGCTGATATAGTGGTATTTGACCCTGAAAAAGTGATAGACACTTCCAGTTATGTTGATCCCGTTCAATATCCTATTGGAATAGAGTACGTTATCGTAAACGGAAATATTTTAGTAAACCAAGGAAAGCCGCAGCCTAAAAAGGCAGGCATTGTTTTGAGATATGAAGGGAGGTAACTCAAAATGCGAAAAAATCAAGACTATGACTATGATATTAGGAATATAGAAGTGGATAAAAGATTTGTTATAGCAAAGAAGGAAATGCTAATCACATTTATTGTTCAACTTTGCTACACTTTTCTCATGCTCATAGTCGCATATGCTACAGGCAAAGGGGACCCCAAAAACTATAGTTTTATTATGGGAATGCCTGCATGGTGGTTTTATGCTTTGCTAATCACGGCTTTATTTCTGATTTTGATATATTACATAATTACAAAAGTATTTGTACCCGTTAGTGTGGAACCATGGATTGAGCAAGAACAGGAAAGAGGTGAATAAAATGAACTTATCTGGTGCAAAAACTTCTGTTATTGTGTCTTTTATTATCTATTCTATTTTGGTTCTAGCCATTGCCAATTACTCCCGACGATCCATGTCTAAAACAAAGCTGGATGATTACATAAACGAGTTTTATACTGGCGGTCGGGGAATGGGCACTTTGGTAATAGTGTTTATGATTGCTTCAGGACTTTGCAGCGCCGGAACGTTTTTGGGAAGTCCCGGTTTAGCGTATAGCACAGGCCTTGTTTTTCCGTTCGTAGTTTTAGCCCAGAGCTTTATGAATTTTGTAGTCTTAGGTCAAGTGGGGAAAAAAATCGGAATAGTAGCCAGGCGTATAGATGCTCAATCATATCAGGATATACTCACTTACAGATATAATAATAGTAAAGCTGTTCGCTGGTTCAGTGCCCTTGCTATTTGGATTTTTTACACATCTAATATCGTAGCACAGTTAAGTGGTGGTAGCAGATTACTAGAAGTTATGACTGGTTTACCTTATGTTACGGCTCTAATGTTATTTGGCATCGTGATTATAATTTACACGGCAACTGGTGGAATAAAAGGTGTGTCTACAGCTACGGTGTTTCAAGGAATAGTAATGACCGTTTCTATAGTTTTGCTCTTTGTCTTGATTGTTTTTAAAGTCAGTCCAATGGAAGCATCATACCATGCTATTATAGAAACTAATCCAAACCTTGTTTCGCCGTGGGTTTGGACGCCGGCATATGCTTTTTCCATGTTCGTATCACTGGGCCTGGTTACAATTGGGCAACCACATGGAGCAATGGCATCTCTTATGTATAAGGATACCAGAGGAATGCATAATGCCATGTGGATAGGTGCAGTAGTAGTATCAATTTGGAGTATCATGATTGTATGGGCTGGAAACCTGGGTAGAGCTATAGTTCCATCACTAGAAGTTCCTGATTATATAATTCCATTCCTAGCGGTAAACACAATGCCGGGCTGGATTGCTGGCCTTATTTTAGCCGGAGTAGCTTCTGCCATTCAGTCTACTATTGCTGCAGTTGTTATTGTAATAAGCTCGGCTTTGGTCAGAGATATGTATTTAACCGTAAGGCCAACTAATGATCCAAAGAAAATACAAAAAATTACCATTGTAGCTACGGTAGTAGCTGCAGTAGTTCCATTAATCATAGCCATAAATCCACCGCCAGCATTACAATGGTTTATACTCTTTGCAATAGGAGGTTTAACGTCATCATTTTTCTGGCCTATGTTACTGGGACTTTATTGGTGGCGCACTAACGAATATGGTGCCATAGCAGGTATGATAGGCGGAATGGTAACATTTATCTTGGTTCAGGGCAAGTTTGTACCATTTAACCTGGGAATGCACGGGATTGTAATGGGGCTTCTAATTTCTGGTATATTAACAGTATTAGTGAGTTTAATGACCCCCAAGCCTCCTAAACGAGTAATAGATATTTTCTGGGGAAGGGTAAAGCCTAATTAGAAACAAATAATCGAGTAGGAGGCGAGTAATTATTTTACTCGCCGGCCCCTCACACCACCGGACATACGGGCCCGTATCCGGCGGTTCATTAGTTGAATGCTTTTGACAACCGGCAATATCTCTTATAGATACTTCTGTATCCTAGGTTTTCTAGATAGTCATTAGTTATGG
>JAAZDU010000354.1 GCA_012512665.1 Bacillota bacterium
AAGCACCAGAGGAAAAGCCTGACAAGGGGGGTAAAGAAAAACCCGCTGAAACTAAAAAACCTGAAGAAAAACCTGACAAAGACAAACCTGCTGAGCCAATTGAGCCTCAGCCCAAAGAACCGGCACCAGTGGAACCTGAACCACCGCAAGAACCTGAAACAGAAGAACCCGGGCCTATGGAGCCAATACCCGGAGAACCAAACGATGATATACCTGACAAATCTAACGATCTTAAGCCTATTAATCCCTAGCCAGGCCTGGGGATGTGCTTTGCCCTATAAAACACAATTTGTTTAAAAGAGCAAAAGCAAAGTAGAATTACTTAATTAAAAAGTAATTTCTACTTTTGGTTAGCTGTGCAGGCTAATAACTGTTGTCAAAGGCAGCCCTATAATTAACGATGCGGCTATGGAGAACGCGGCTTGTATAATAAATGGCGGATGGGAGAGGATTCGAACCTCCGGTGGAGGGTTACTCCACAGTGGTTTTCGAGACCACCGCCTTCAACCAGACTCGGCCACCCATCCGCAATTATTTGTCACCATCTCAGCTTAAATTTTAAATTATTCTGCAGGATTATGCAAGCAATAGCAAGAAATAAATATAAATTATACTACCTTTTGCTGCGGAAAAATTCTTTTAAAAGCTGGCCGCACTCTTCTGCCAGCACGCCGGGGGTAACCTCCAAAGTGTGGTTTAGCCTCTCATCCTGAACCAGGTTGTAAAGAGTGCCGCATGCCCCCCCTTTGGGGTCGGCGGCACCGTATACCAGCCTGTCAACGCGCGCCTGCACCAGTGCCCCGGCACACATGGCACAGGGCTCAAGGGTAACATAAAGAGTAGCCCCGCTAAGACGCCAGCCACCCAGGATTGCCCCTGCCCGCCGCAAAACAAGTATTTCGGCATGGGCGGTAGCATCGCTTTTTTCTTCCCGGCGGTTATGGTCCCGGCAAATAATCCTGCCGTCCAGGACTAAAACGGCTCCAACGGGCACCTCGTCTTGAGCCAGCGCTGCCCTGGCCTCCAGCAGGGCCTCCTTCATATAGAGGATGTCTTCCAAGCGGGCAATACCTCCAGCTAATGCTATCTACCATTTTTGGTATGTTTCAAATAATTTTAAGCGGGTTTCATTATACAACAGCATCTGTTCTTTGTAAAGTGCGCTTGCTTTGGCCTGTAATCCTGGCATACACCGAGCAAAAGCTTTTGCCAAAAGATAATACAGCAAGAGCAGTATTTACAGGGTACTTTTATTCGATTATGATAGGTACAAGCAAAGTCTTAAAAAGGAGTGGCTATTTCTGTGAGGTTTATTTTACCAGCTCTTTTAGTTTTAACTGTTCTCCTCTACCTGCAAAAAGCTTTTGCCCCGGAAAAAAACCACGGCCGCCCCGAGCTGCCCCCCGAAATCAAGGAAAAATCTTTTTTTTCTAACAGGGAAAAGGCCTTTTTTGCCGCCTTGCAAGAGGCCGTGGGGGATAATTTTTTAATCTTCCCCAACCTGTTAGCCCTGGACCTGGTGGAGATGAAGGGCAGGAAAAAAATTGTTGACCGGGCCAGGGAATACATGGCAAATGCCAGGATAAACGCGGCTTTGTTTGACAGGGACACATATCAGCTCCGCGAGGTTATTATTATACAGGACCTTACCGCACCAAACTATCATGATAAAGAATGGTTAAAGAACCTTTTAGAAAAGGGCGGTATTAAGGTGCTAAAGCTGTACCAAAGAAAAATTTGGGATCCTGCCTGGCTGAAGGATAAAATTGAAGAGCGCCTGGCCTTCGTTTCCCACCACGAAAAGGGCAAAGTTACCCCCCTGCCAACGATAAAAAATACATCCACGCCTCCAAATAAAAACAACATGGAGTGTTAAAAAACTCTTCCTTGCCAGGGTAAGCTAAATTTTCTTTTTCTTGCTATTTCCCCTTAAATTGTTTATACTGATGATACTATAGTTTCCCACAGAGAGGATATAATAAGTATAATAATACTTAATTAAGGGGTCTTTAAACTAATGAAAAAAATTGTGCTTATTGAGCCGCAAATTGGACAGGACCATGTTTACAGCCTCATTAAGATGCCCAGGCTCGGCCTCCCGTTGCTTGGTACACAGTTAAAAGAAGCCGGCTACCAGGTAGATTTGTACACGGCTAAAATTGATGAACTTCCCTGGCATAAGATAGTGAAGGCAGACCTGGTTGGCATATCTCTCACCACTTCTACCAGCCTTGAAGGGTACCGCATGGCAGATTTTTTGCGCTCACAGCAGGTTACAGTAGTTATAGGGGGAATACATCCTACCTTTCTGCCAGATGAAGCGCTGCAACACGCTGATTACGTCATTAAAGGTGAGGCTGATTTTACTTTCCTTGAACTTGTGCGCTCCCTGGAAAAAGGAGAATCCCCGCATAACATCCCCGGCTTATCCTTCCGCAAACAAAATAATGAAGTAATCCACAACCCATGTCCTGAAGAATGGGTGGATATAAATCAAACTCCCATGCCAGATCTCTCCCTTTTCAGGATTGGTGAACCCAGGGTGGTTCCCATTATGACTTCCAGGGGTTGCCCTTTCAACTGTACCTTTTGTAGCGTTACGGCTATGTTTGGGCACCAGTACCGCTTTCGGCACACCGAGAAGGTTTTAAAAGAGCTTGCCATGTATCAGGGCAGAAGCGTCTTTTTTGTAGATGATCATTTCACGGCTAATAAAAAACGCTGTAAAGAATTGTTACAGGGGATTATAGACCATAAGATTTCTCTAAAAAGATGGTCTGCCCAGGTAAGGGTGGAGGCGGCAAAGGACGATGAGCTTTTGCAGCTGATGCAAAAAAGCGGGGGCAGCATTGCTTTTGTGGGTTTAGAATCTATTAACCCCGCTACCTTAGAAGCGTACAACAAAAAGCAAAGCCTGGATGATATTAAGGAATGTGTTCGCCGCTTCCACGATTACAAGATAAGGGTCCACGGCATGTTTGTGCTGGGAAGCGACGAGGATACGATTCAAACCATAAGGGATACGGTGGACTTTTCCCTGGATACCCGCATCGATAGCGTACAGTTTCTAACCCTGACGCCCCTCCCAGGAACCCCATTCTTCCATAAACTAGATGAAGAAGGGCGCCTTTTAACCAAAGACTGGGAACTTTACGATGGCCACCATGTTGTTTTCCTGCCCGCTAAAATGTCGCCGGAAGAGCTCCAGGAGGAAACGGTAAAAGTTTTTAAACGCTTTTACTCTCTGAGACATGTGCTACAAAATGTGGGCCTCACGGGGTCCCATTCCGCCCTTTACAGGGGAGTAGGCTGGTGGCTGTCGAGAAGGTTTGCCAAGCAAAGCCGCTGGTACGACCAGGCCCTTGCCTTCCTAAAAGAAGGACAAAAGCATGGCCATGTTCTTTCGCGCAAGGTACAGGAAATAAAAGAGGGAATGTTGGAGCTGAAAGCAAACAACAATCCCTTAAAAATATACATAAACGATCAAAAAGGAGTTATTTATTTAAAAATACAGGGCTTCTTAAACCGCTTTAACCTGCACGAACTAAACCACACCCTTAGAAAAATGATACCCCAACATTGCTTCCATTTAGTTGTAAATACCGAGGAATTAAACTTCTCTTCTGAAAAAACGGCCAGGGCTTTTACCAGGCTCCTGGAAAAAATTAATAGGCGAACGCACCGCCTTCAGCTCATTTACCGTGAAGGAGAAAATAAGCTGCGCCTTTTACAGCAGCAGGCCCTTAAAATGCCGCGCTTTGAAATTCTGCCCGTAAAAAAATAAAATCAACTATTTTACTGCTGCTTACTACTGCCCGGAGCTGCGGGAAAGGCCTTGCCTCAGTTCATCCTTTCTAAAAAGCGTAACACAATATTCAATAATTTCCCTTCTCCTAACGATACCAATAAAAACCCCTTCATCGTCCACAACGGGGACAAAATTTTGCTCTATGGCCAGCGATAGCAAGTCTTCAACTTTGGCATCGATGCGGACCGGCTCAATTTTCCGTGCCCGGGGAACATCTTTCAGCATTATTCTTTCAGTACTTTTAAAAGTAAGGCCGGGGGTATTCTTTAGCTTCCACAACAAATCTCCCTCTGTAATGGTTCCAACATACTTTCCTTTGCTGTCAATAAGGGGCACAGCTGAATAACGATGATGCTCCATCTTCTCCAGTGCCTGCCTCATGGTACATTGCAAGGGCAAATAAACAACATCTTTTTTAGGCACAAGTAAAAATGCAATGTTCATAATAAAAAAGCCTCCTTTTTGGAACCCCTTTAATAATTCAACATTGCCCTTTACTATCCCTTTTTTAGGCAAGGAACTCCTTCAAAAAAGAAGCAATATTTTGAACAAAAGATTAACTATTTTAAGATTACTCTATTTTTAGGATTCTTCTATGGCTTCCTTTTAGTGGAGTCTTTGCTTAATATAGGAAAACACTTCTTCTTTAGTCAACCCCTCGACATTTATAACCGGAATATCCTGCACAATATCTTGTATCCCCATCATATTCATATCAGCTCCGGTAACAACCAGGGCAGAAATATCCTCCCCCAGGGATTGACTACCGTTATAATCAATAACTTCTATACCCTCCTTTCGCAAGAAATCTTTTATACGGGATAGCGCTGGGCTAACGGCAACAGTTACCAACTTATTTGCCTCCTTTATATTAATTATACTCTTGATAGTCATTAACATTACTATTTTACCCTTCGACACAGTTCGTATGTAAAGGCCGGCAAGCTATTAAAAAAATTTATCATTTAAGAAAGAAATTTAATATTTTTAGGGGTGTTCAAGAGGAGAAAAAAGTATTAAAAATATGGTTAGAAGGCATGTGAGTGAAATAACAAACTTAAGCTTATGGAAACCTTGTTTTCTTATATGAAACCGGGTTTACAAAATCGGTAAGTTATAGTAAAACATAAACTAGGGGTAAGGGTCGTATAATGCAAGCATCAAAGCACTACCCTGAAGATTCAATCTTACTGTCAGGTTATGCCAAGCTCCCCGCCAATATGGTAAGGGCTTCAACAGAACAGGTAATAGGTGTTGCCGTAGTTGTGGACCCTAAAACATCGCTAGTTATCGATGCTGAATGTTCGCTGGTGTTAGAAATAGCCAGAAACTTTTTAAAAGATATTATGATTGGCATTAACCTGGAAAAAGATTTTGATGACTTAATATCAAAGATTGAAAAGCGCTATCAAGGCAGTGCCAGCAAGGCTATTATGACTGCTTTAAAGGTCATCTATAATAAATATTTGGGCTACTTAAAAAACAACTCTCCTAAAACACAATAATCGAAGGTGGGCCGAATGGTTGGCTTACCAGGAGGCCTTATCCTTGCCGCTTTGCCTGTTGGGAAAGGCTCAAGGTTTATAACCCGCGTATAACCCTAGGTTTTTCCCGCCCCAGGCAAAACCCGGTTGAAAAGGCACGGGAGCCGCGTACTCTCGCCATAGCCGGGTTTTTTGTTTGCAAAAAATTTACTAAATTAATAAAGGATGATGAACATGGAGCGTATACGCAACAAAAAACTTTTAGAAAAAATTAAATCAGCAGAGGAAGCAGCGGAGTTTATTAAAGATGGTATGAACGTGGCTACCAGCGGATTTACTCCAGCCGGCTACCCCAAGGCGGTGCCTTTGGCTTTGACTCAAAAGGCAAAAGAACACCCCCTAAAAATTAACCTCATCACCGGGGCCTCGGTAGGTAAAGAGCTGGACGGGGCTCTTGCCCGGGCAGGTGTCGTCCAAAAAAGGTTTCCTTACCAGACAAACGCTGATATGCGTAACCTGGCCAACAGCAATCAAGTTGAATACTTTGATCTCCATTTAAGCCACGTTGCTCAACAAATTCGCGCTGGCTTTTATGGATCTATAGATATCGCCATTGTAGAGGCGTGCGCCATCACGGAAGAAGGGCATATCATACCCACCACTTCAGTAGGAAATACACCCACTTTTGTGCAAGAAGCCAAGTCCGTCATTATTGAGATTAATACTTCCCAGCCCATGGAGCTTGAAGGCTTTCACGATATCTATATTCCCCAGGGGCCATCTTACAAAAACCCTATAAACCCTATACCTATTGTCCATCCTGCAGACCGTATTGGAACAACTTATATTGAAGTGGACCCGGAGAAAGTTGTGGCTGTAGTCATAACAGATATAAAAGACAGCGTCAATCCCCGTAAGGATATTGATGAAACCAGCTTCCAGATGGCCAACAACCTGCTAGACTTTTTTGCACATGAAATCAAAAAGGGCCGCCTTCCACAAAACCTGCTTCCTCTCCAATCAGGGGTAGGCAATGTAGCCAATGCCGTCCTAAACGGCCTTATGGATTCTCCTTATGAAAATCTTGTATTCTACTCTGAGGTTATCCAGGACTCCGTCCTAAACCTCATTGATGAAGGCAAAGCAACATTTGCCTCAGGTTGTTCTGTTACCCTTACCAGCGATGGGTTGGAACATTTTCTAAATAACCTTTCCGCCTACAGCGGTAAAATTATTCTCAGGCCCATAGAAATTACCAATAACCCTGTAATAATTCGCCGCTTAGGTGTGATTGCCATGAATACAGCTCTTGAAGTTGATATTTACGGACATGTTAACTCCACACACATTATGGGGACCAAAATTATGAACGGCATCGGGGGTTCCGGCGATTTTACACGCAATGCCTACTTATCTATTTTTACCACCCCTTCTACAGTTAAAAAAGGATCCATTTCCAGTATTGTGCCCATGGTCTCTCATGTGGATCATACAGAACACGATGTGCATGTAATCATCACTGAACATGGTGTGGCCGACCTGCGGGGGCTGGCACCAAGGCAAAGAGCAGAAGTAATAATTGAAAACTGTGCTCACCCTGATTACCGCCCCCTGCTGAAAGATTACCTAAAAAGGGCTATTAAGAACAATGGTCAACACGAGCCACACCTATTAAAAGAAGCCCTTTCCTGGCACGACAACTTTGTAAGCCATGGGACAATGCTCATATCGGACAGAGAGATATTAACT
>JAAZDU010000355.1 GCA_012512665.1 Bacillota bacterium
GAGCACCAATTATTAAATTATAACTGCAAAACTATGGAGGTTAGTATCTTCTCTTCGGAAGCAAAAATGAACAAAAAACCCCTGTAACCCGCCTGAACAAAGGGCTGCAGGGGTTGTGTTTTTGCTCAGAGTTGTGGTATAAATCAGCGTTTTTTTGCCTGTGCAAAAACTTTTTTTATTTCTCCAAGAGTCATGATTTTTCGGCCAATATCTAGATCAAAAACTTCGTTAATGTCATCAGTAACTTCATCAGCATAGTCAAAAAGATAATGATTAGAATCTATATGACTACAAGAAACAGAGCGCAGGGAGCCTAGAATCTTATCAATGGTATATTTATTATTTAGTTTGATTTCCAGGATTCGAGCGATTACCAGCGCTAAAAAGCAAATGAAAAAATGTGCATTTATATGATCCTCCCTGGAAAGGTATACCGGCCTTGCATCTAAAGTGCTTTTTGTAACTTTGAAAGACTCTTCGATTTTCCAGAGTCCCTGATATATTTCTATGATACGCTTATCCGGCTCGTCAAGTTCGCTTGTAATGATTGCATAATAACCATCCAATTCTTCCTCCTGCTTTATCTTCTCTTCATCTAGAAAAAGCATTTTGCCATTTTCCTGTATTTCTCCTGTTTCCTTATCAAACTCTATGTTTGCAACATAGGATGCAGCACCGTAGCTTGTAGACCTCGTATATTTTGAAGGGTTTGCAATAAGGCTGGCTGCTTTAGCAAGCAGCTCTTCTCTTTTCTTTTTAGAACGTCTGGCATATTTGCTGCTGTAGTAAACGACCTGCTTTTGATCCACCTGGATTTTCTTTTTTCTAGGCTTACCATTCTGATATTTATTTACCTACAGTGACGCTTATTGTCGTTGGTATGACTCGGGACTTGACTTTGAAGTTTTCATCTCCACGATAACCCTCATTATCAAGAACAAACTGCTTAAACTCATTGCTGGCTCCTCTTATGGTTTGGCTGTATACATATCCATCACCAAGAGCAGTGTTAAATGCTATGTTGTCTCCGCTGTTTAATCCCTTGTCAGCCACCACTATTATTCGATCTGTTTTGAATTGCTTCTTTATTGTTTTCAGCACGGGCATCATCGTTTGTGAATCATGGGTGTTCCCTTCGAAAAGCTGGTAAGAAAGTGGAATACCTTGTCTATCCAAAGCCAGTCCCATTTGCACAATTGGATTAGGTCTATGTTCTTTACTTGGTCCTTTTTTTCTGAATTCGTCTTGCTCATCTATTTCAAAATAGTAGTTGGTTACGTCATAGTAGAGAAGATCTGTTTTTCTATCATATTGTTCGACAATTCGTTCGTGGATAAATTGTTGAGCCTCTTTTTCGATCTTATTAAAATGCTTCAAGCTATGGTATACGTCATCTAATGTAAAATCAGCCTTATCAAAGAATCTGTCCTTGAGTTCTACAGTGGCTTTTTTAGAGCAGGGATATAGCAACCTGGCAAAAATCAGGACTTTCATTATGCTGTTAGTATTAAACTTAAACTTCTCATGCCTTCGCTTGTTGTTAAAAAACCTATCGAGTTCCAATTCATGATAAATCTTGCTGAAGACAACATGTCCATAGTTTTTTCGGTTATGTTTATCTCTATCAATCCTAGCATCAGCACTCAATTTTATGTATAACTCTTTTTCCTGTAAACGATCCTGTTCCATTTGTTTGGCAACTTGTTCAAAGTGTGCAATAGGATCATCATATTCTTTCTCAAGTACATCGAGGTATCCCAAGGATTTTACCACCTTGCGTTTGGTTTTGCCATCCTTATCACGATAACTGTGAACTATTTGCAGATACGTTCTGCCTGTCTTTTTCGAGTAATTTTTAGCTAAAAACATTACTTGGTACCCCCGTATAAAAATTTAAATATACCAATATTATACCATAGATTACCACCCAAGTCTACTGTTTTACGCAAAAAATTGACAAAAATTTTCGCCCCTAGCAGTTGGTGTTACTTGCTTAGAGCGATTTAGATACTAAATAATGCTTCCGAAGAAACGAGCACCAATTATTAAATTATAACTGCAAAACTATGGAGGTTAGTATTGACAAATTGCACAAATTAATGATATAATTAAAACACATATTGGATACAACACTGCTTATTCAGACTAATGGATACTATCGAAAGAACTACAATCATAGCTATATTATCTATCATCTTGTTAAGTCTTGAGTTAAAAACAGCTTTATAGGATTAGACAGAAATATTTGAGAGTTATCAGCAGCATAACGTGTACAGCTTCAGTATCATAGAGGTTAAGCTTTTCTGTTGGATAAACAGGCTTTGTTCTTCAGTCCGATGGGTACTAAGAAATTACCCTGCAGATAAAGAGATAAAAGGAGAACAATTATGAAGCATCTGATAGTGAATGCAGCAAGAAAATACTCTCATATAAACAGGAACATATATGGACACTTTTCCGAGCATTTAGGAAGAGGAGTTTATGGCGGTATATATGTGGGCGAAGACAGTGAAATACCTAATACCCGGGGGATACGCCGGGATCTTGTTGAGGCACTGAGAAATATTAAGGTTCCTGTGATACGCTGGCCCGGGGGCTGTTTTGCAGAGTTCTATAACTGGAAAGATGGCGTAGGCCCGAAGGAAGAACGCAAACGTCTTGTTAATACCAGCTGGGGCGGAGTGGTCGAGGATAACTCCTTTGGTACACATGAATTCCTTGATTTTTGTGAACAGGTCGGGTGTTCGCCCTATATAGCCGGTAATGTTGGTTCCGGTACTGTACGCGAATTGAGCGAATGGATTGAATACATCAACTCCGATGATGACTCTCCAATGGCCGAATTAAGGCGCAGAAACGGTCGTGATAAACCTTGGAATCTTCAGTTTATCGGCATTGGCAATGAGAACTGGGGTTGCGGCGGACGAATGCGCCCTGAGTATTATGCAGATGTTTACAGGCAGTATTCGACTTATATACGTCCTTATGGCGGAACAAGACTGTATAAAATAGCCTGTGGGGCAGACGGAGCTGATTACAAATGGACAGAGGTACTGATGCGTCTGGCCGGCAGTTATATGGACAGCCTTTCCCTCCATTACTATACCATGCCTGGATATTACCACACCGATGAATATAAATGGGAGGAAATAGGAATTATGATTTTTTTAGTACACATGCATGGATTTACAATTTTTTCAAGTTACAAGTGGTATAGTGGATATAAACTTTAATGCATTACTTCTATATGTACAGTAACGAAAAGTAGCTGGAAATAGTCAAGCCGAAGCATTTAGAATTATCAGATGAACTTATAGAAGCATTAGAATAAACAATTAATTTACTTTTATAGAAACATAGGATTTA
>JAAZDU010000356.1 GCA_012512665.1 Bacillota bacterium
AGCACCCTGCCCTATGGAGCCCGGACTTTCCTCGAGATAATACAATCCCGCGGCTACCCAGTTTACTCATCCTTCACTACTATACATATTGTAACATAGAGATATTATCCAGTCAAAAATTTTGGTTATAATTCACCTTCTAAAACACAATATAACAAAAGGAAATAATTAACTGAGGGTAGAATATATCCTTACGTTATTGCAACATTAAAGGATAGTGATACTAAGATGCCGGTAATTGGCATTGTTGTTGAGTATAACCCTTTTCATAATGGCCACCTCTATCAGATAAAAAAAATTAAGCGCCTTTTCCCAGATTCTCTTATATTGGCTGTCATGAGTGGTTGCTGGACACAACGAGGAGAACCTGCCCTTTTCCATAAATGGGTTAGAACTGAGATGGCACTTCATAATGGAGTGGATCTTGTTTTTGAACTACCCACAGTGTTTGCAGTGCAAAGCGCCGAAGGATTTGCCAGGGGCGCTATTAGCATTTTAGAGGCAACAAAAGTAGTAGATTACCTATGCTTTGGCAGCGAATCAGGAAAGCTGTATCTCCTTCATGAGATAGCCATAGAATTGCAAAAAGAGCCCCCCGAATTTAAAAAAAGAATAAAGTTTTATTTAAAAAAGGGTTATTCTTATCCGCGTGCTTTTTCTGCTTCACTGGAATATGGAAGTACAAGTCACTGGACAGCAAACAAAGTAAAACAACTGGCGTTACCCAATAATATCCTAGGAATAGAGTATTTAAAATCTTTATGGCAGATTAATTCCAAAATTAAACCTATAACTATCAAGAGGCACACATCCCAATTTAATGATGAAAATTTTTGTGGTAATTATGCGAGTGCTTCTGCCATCAGGAAAGCTCTTAGAAATGGTTGCTTGCAAGATATTTTGCCAGTGGTACCCCAACCTGCATGGAAAGTAATGGAAATGGCAGTAAAAAAAGGACTCGGTCCAGTTTTTTTTGAAAATTTTGCCACCCTTATTATTGGCCTCTTGCGCAGGGAGCCTGTCCATTTGCTAAAAGATTTGCCTGATTTGGAGGAGGGTTTTTACCGCTTGCTGTATAAAGCTAGAAAGGAAGAAAACCTTCATAGTCTTATAACATTCTTAAAAAGCAAAAGATATACATTAACTCGCATTCAGAGAATTTTAACATACCTCTTGCTTAACATAACAGACAATTTTGTTAAAAAATGCAATAGCGTTGGCCCTCAGTACTTGCGTTTGCTAGGTTTCTCTCAACGTGGCAAATCTCTTCTTTCTTCCATTAAAACCCAAGGGGCTCTGCCCCTAGTTACAAGGCCAACCGTTTATTTAAAAGATACAGATAAATCAACCTGGGGTAAGAAAATGCTACTAAAAGATATACTGGCAACTGATCTTTATTTCCTTGGACAGCCAAAGGAGTACAAAGCAGGGGCAGATTACAAGCATCCCCTTTTAAAAGAATAAGCAAAAGAAATCATTAACATGTTAAAAGCACAGTTAAACTACTGTAACCCGTAAGTGAATTTAGTTGCAAAGCAGTATTTGCCGCCTCTTCCTGAATCTTTTGGAAAAAGAGTAAAGCATCTTCCAGTGTTTCTACCGGCACCAGCTCAATCTTGCTGGCCGCATCTTTGGCCTCCAGATAATTTTCCCTGGGGACAAGAAAATAATCAGCACCCTCTTTTTCCGCGGCAATAACTTTTTGCTTTACGCCACCTATACCACCAACCTCTTCCTGCAGATTGATAGTCCCGGTGCCAGCGATTTTTTTACCGCCTGTTAGATCTCCTGGTAACAATTGGTCCAATATCTCCAGAACAAACATCATGCCCGCAGAAGGCCCAGAAATGTTACCAGTTTCAATCTCAATATTGATTGGTAAAACTGGTTCCCAGGAAAGAGTTCTCACGTAAACTCCCAGAATAGGTTTATCAGGTTCCTCTTTACTGGATATAGTATTAACTGTATAGCGGTAGCGGCTACCATTTCTTTCTATCTCAACAATAACATCCTCACCAACTTCTCGCGACTGTACCAGGGTTACTACATCTTCAGCCAGGTTAACAGCTTCCCCGTCAACGGCGACAATTATATCCCCTTGTTTTAATATTCCTTTTGCCGGACTTTCCTCCTGAAAATCAACAACTTCCACACCACTACTTTTAATCTCAACTTCATAGCCTGCCCTGCGCAAGGCTATTACCTTTGCCAACAGCTTTGAATCACGCATCCAGCTTTGCATTAATTGCCGGTATTCTTCTTCTGACATTTCAGGAGGTATTAAAAGGGAAGCAGGTCTTACATCAATATCAGGATGAACTAAACCGTAGAGATAAAAAGCTAGATTTGCTGGTTGCTGAAGGACAGTAACCATATAAAAACCTCCTCTTTCTCTTCCTTCAGCCCCAGCCACATGTACCATATCGCGAAGGTTTTCTGCGCTTCCAGGAAGAATTAAAAAATAATTCGTCTTCTTAAAGAAAAGAATAAACAAAACAACAGCTAAAACAATAGCTGTCTTTAATAATTTACGCAAGTAATTCACTTCTTCCCAACTGACTTTGCAAATTTTCCAGCTCCTGCTCAGCAGCCTCTTCTCCTATAGCTATAATTTGAGGCGCTAAGTGAAATTGTGAGGCAGCTACATTTTCCAATTTAGGAGAAATAATAAAATCTGCACTTTGTATGCGATGATGATTTAATTCTTTAGACATAATATCGATAGATTGAGTTATTACATCCAAAAAGTGATTTATTTTTTGTTTGTTTGGATATACACCAACGTCTACTGCTATGACAAAATCAGCCCCCATTTTTCTTGCAGTAGCAACTGGAACCCGTTCTGTAACTCCTCCATCTACAAGAAGTGTGTCCCCCCATTTGACAGGTTTGAAAATGCCGGGGATAGCACAAGAGGCTTTAACAGCTGGGGCAACCAAACCCTTATCAATAACTACTTTTTCTCCTGAATACAAATCAGTAGCCACAACAGCCAAAGGAGGTGACAATTGTTCAAAAGTTTTTTTTTAGTAAGGAGGTAAACAAGCTGTTCCAGTTTATTCCCTTCAAAAATACCTAAAGTAGGGATAGCAAAATCCAGCCAAATTGATCGATCAAGGTTACAGGCAAGCCGTTCCATATCATGAGGATCCATCCCCGAACAGTAAAAAGCCCCAATAAGGCTTCCAATACTAGTTCCAGCAATGTTGTGAAATTTTATGCCTGCCTTCTTCAGGACTTTTAAGACCCCAATATGGGCCAGCCCCTTCGCTGCCCCGCCTCCTAAAGCCAGCCCAATCTTTATTTCTGACATGAAAAACAATCCCCCTTAGGCTGGCTGCTATTTTACCAAATCTAACGTTACCTTTCCCGTTCCATAAGATTTTAAGCCAATTGCTTCAGCAGCCGCCTTGGAAAGATCTATAATTCTTTCTCTTGTATGCGGGCCAAAATCGTTAATACGAACCATAGTACTCTTGCCTGTTTTTAAAAAGGTAACTTTAACTTTGGTTCCAAACGGTAATTTTCGGTGCGCGGCAGTAAATTCATTCTGATCGAAAATTTCCCCGCTGGCAGTTGCTTTGCCATGAAATTCTCCTCCATACCAGGAAGCCACTCCTTTTTCATAAAACACAAAATTATTTTCTTCTTTTTTTTCTCTTAACTCTTGGCTAGCGATAGCCTGTACCAACTTTTTTAATTCTTCTTCTGATAATTCCTGCTTTGTAGTAATAATAGCCTTTTTGTTTTCTGAATCCCACTGCACATTGCCTTCTAAGGACTCAAAAACAAAGCGCAAAGGCACATAAGCACGGCCTTCAATAATTTTGGTTGGGACAGACTCGGAATTGTTAAGCTGTATTTTTACCTCTAAGTCGTCGAAAACACCAACAATACTCTTATTTTCTTTATCCCAGTGCACTTCTGCTCCTAAAGCTTCATATGTGGCCCGGACAGGCACAATAATACTTCCATTATCCAATAAAGGAGCATCACAGTTTTCAAAGGAACATTCCTTGCCATTAATAATAAGTCCAATATCAGCAGCAAAAGTTGAAGCAGCAGTTACTGCCATAATAAAGAAAAACAGGCATGCCCAAAATAATACTTTATCCACAGGAACTCCTCTCCTCTGTATAAACATTGGTGTATATATTGTATGAAAAACATAATAAGAACATTCTCTTAAAAACACCATGAAAAGTATTCCACACAATCTTGACTTTTCCTGCCAATATTATATTATTACAATTTATACTAAATTAGCTTATCTAGTTGGG
>JAAZDU010000357.1 GCA_012512665.1 Bacillota bacterium
CCTATGCGTCGCACCGCCTTTTCTTGCAGGACACGTAGCAGATTAGACTGCAAGGGGAGGGATAATTCTGAAACTTCATCTAAAAGTATGGTCCCCATATGGGCTAATTCAAAAAGCCCCGCTTTTCCGCCCTTCTTCGCACCGGTAAAGGCTCCTTCTACATAGCCGAAAAGTTCACTTTCAAGTAGGTCCTTAGGTAAAGCAGCACAGTTAATAGCTACAAAAGGGCCCTGACTGCGAGAGCTTTCTTTATGTATTCCATGAGCAAAAAGTTCCTTGCCGGTGCCGCTTTCTCCCGTAATGAGGATGGTGGAATCGCTCCTGGCAAATTTGCGCGCTCTTTCAACCGTTTTTTTAATCTGAGGGCTTTTCCCTACAATATCACTTAAGCTGTAGCGCGCCGTCAGGCCTTTAGCATAAAGTTCCTTTCTAATAATAGCCTCCAGGTTTTGTATACGATTAACCTCCTGCATGGTAAGGACAAGGCCAAGATAGCAGTTTCCTACACAAATAGGCAACTTGTTAACCAATACCTTACTATTGCCCATCCTGTGCACTTCACCCTTAAGCGGGGTCGAGTCCTGGAAAAAGGACAGTAAAAACGGATGGCCCACTTTTTTAATGGGCATACCCACAAGCTGGCTGCCTTTGAGCTTAAGCAAGCTCCCCGCCACCGGGCTGACATGAGTAATAATATTATGGCGGTCCACGGCTATGACACCGGTTTGCGTATGGTCAATGATAGTTTGCAAAAATTCGTTTTTCTCCTGATCTTTTTGCCGTATCTGGACTACCTCCTGGGCTCTCTGCAGAGCTTCAACTACTGCTTCGCGAGAGGAATAAATCATCACGCCTTCCATGCCTTTTTCCCTCGCCATGCGAATAATGCAGACGCCCGAAGCGATAATAACATCGATCCCTTCTTCTTTGGCCCGGTTAATCTGCTTTTCCAGCTGACGTTCATTCTGGTAGTAGAAAAGACGGGGTTTTTTGATAGACATGATCTCGGAAATAAGTGTAAAATCATAGAGATCCTTTCTTATTACATGTTCAAGGTAAGCAATGTTTTCCCCCACTTTTCGCGCCCGGTGAAGAGCCTGCATAATATCAAAAGTTGTGATCTGGATGAGGATAACAGGAATTGATACTTTCTTTTGAATTAAAATACCGGTAGGACCGCGGCTGATTATAACATCGGCCTTTTTTTCCTGGTATTCAATAGCCTTGGCCACTCCTTCGCCTAGAAAGCCGTCGACTATATCGATCTGGTAATTTAGCTCCCGGCAAATGCGGCGGGTAAGTTCAGAAAGCTCAGGCAAAGGGGAAATAACCACCATGCGAGGCCTGGCCAAAAAATTTCACTCCTCACCATTTAAGTAAAAATAATAAACAAAAAAGAGAAGGGGGCAATGGTAAATAAGGGCTATGTTCAATTTTTAAATTCGACGTGCAGGTACTAAATCCTGCTTTTATACACATTATATGGATAAATAAAAAGGGGGCCTTATCCAGGAACCCCTTAAAAAAACCATATTGCTAAGACCTGGTCATTTCTATACCAGCCTGCAGCACTTTCATATTAATGTCAGCATTCTTGGCCCCAAAGTTTTTTTCAAACACTTTGCGCATAGCCTGGAGTGATACAATCTCCTTAAGGCCCAGGACAGCCCCTATAGCCAGCACATTAATCCTTGCCTTGTTACCATACTCTTCCGCCAACCTACGCAGAGTAGTGGTAAAGGGGCAGCCTTTGATATTATCCCCCTCTAGAGCAGGAGAAAAGGCATCGCTATCAAAAATTATAACGCTTTTACCTGCTTCTTTCTCGAACCTATTGAATGCATCTTCAGTTAAGGCAACAATATAGTCTGGCTCTATCAGTTCAGGGCAATCTATCTCCTCATCACTTATTTTTACTTCCGACATAGCAAAGCCTCCGCGTGAAGCTATGCCATAATCTACTGTTTGCGTAGCATATTTGCCTTCGAAAATGGCAGCAGCCTCAGCCAGTATGGTACCGGCCAGGACAAGACCCTGGCCTCCTTCTCCACTGAAGATAACCTGGTAGTCATTACTCACAGCAATTCCCCCTTATCCCTGATTTTGCGCCTTCTGCAAAATACGCTGGTACTTTGTATTGAAGTCTTCTGTATCTTTTTCCACAAGCTTGCCAATCATAAAGGCACTTTCCTTCTTCTCAGGAGGCAGTTTATCGTACCTGGCCTTTGACACAGCATTTTCTTTCAGCCAGTTCATTCTTTCAATAAGGGTCTGATTCCAGTTATAGCGCCCAAAGTAAGTGGGGCACATGGTAACTACTTCCACAAAGGAAAATCCTTTATGCTGAATAGCATCCTGAATAATCTTCTGCAGCTGCGTTACATGGTAAACAGTTCCCCTGGCTACAAAAGACGCTCCAGCAGCAGCCACCAGGCTGCACAGATCCATCTCAGGCTCTGCAGTTCCATAAACCGAGGTGGTAGTTCTGCTGCCTTCAGGTGTAGTAGCAGAAAGCTGGCCACCTGTCATACCGTAGTTCTGGTTGTTGGCTACAATGGCAGTTATATCTACATTGCGCCTGGCGGCATGAATAAGGTGATTGCCACCGATAGTAACGCTGTCTCCATCTCCCATGAGGGCAAAGACTGTTAGCTCAGGCTTTACAACTTTAATACCCGTAGCAAATGCTAAAGCGCGGCCGTGGGTACCGTGAAAGCAATGGGTATTGAGATAATCGTCTGCTTTGCCAAAACAACCGATACCTGTTGTCACTACTACACTAGTTGGATCAATTTGCAGCCCGGCCAGGGCTTCTACCAAAGCTCGCACTGTAATGCCGTGCCCACAACCAGCGCACCAAATATGGGGTAACTTGTCTTCTCGCAAATAATCTTCTACCTGGAAAGCCATTATTTTGCCACCTCTTTCACCTTGTCAACTATCTCCCTCACGAAAAGGGGTTGACCGTTGCTTTTATGCAATCCAAAAACTTCTTTCTCCTTGAGAATTCTTTCCACTTCATATACAAGCTGTCCCAAATTCATTTCTGGGACCAGTATTTTTTCTGCATCCAGCGCTGCTTTTTTAAGCTGTTTTTCGGGGAAAGGCCAAATAGTTAAGGGATGAAATAAACCGGCTTTAATGCCTTCGTTTCTGAGCTGTTTAACGGCAGCTTTTGCTACACGAGCTGTATAACCGCAGGCAACTATTAAAATATCGGCATCGTCAACCATATATTCTTTTATATAAGTAATTTCATCGGCCCTATCCATTATTTTTTTGTAAAGCCTTTCGATCATTTGCCGGGCATTGACGGGGTTGCTGTTGGTAAACCCGTCCGGGCCATGAGTTGAGCTGGTGATGCGCATGCGGTATTTATCACCAAAGGCAGCCATGGGAGGAATGCCGTCCTCATCAGGCTGATAAGGTAGATACTTTTCTACCGGGCCTGTAGGTTTTTTTCGATCTATTACCTTGACCTGATCGCGTATAATAAATTTTTCCCGCATATGCCCGACTACTTCGTCGGTTAAGAGGATAACAGGAGACCTCAGCATTTCTGCAATATTAAAGGCTTCTACTGTTAAATCAAAACATTCCTGAACAGTAGATGGATACAGCACAACAATGGCGTGATCTCCGTGGGTACCCCAGCGGGCCTGCATAATATCAGCCTGGGCAGGCTTGGTTGCCAAGCCTGTGCTCGGTCCTGAACGCTGCACATCGATTACAACACAGGGAACCTCTCCTATAATGGCCACACCCAGGTTTTCCTGCATGAGGGAAAAACCAGGTCCGCTGGTAGCAGTAAATGATTTAACGCCGCTGGCCGACGCTCCGATAATAGCAGCCATACTACCCAGTTCATCTTCCATCTGCAGATAGATACCCCCCAGCTGGGGAAGACGCCTGGAGGCGATCTCGGCAATCTCCGAGGAAGGAGTTATAGGGTAGCCGGCATAAAACCTTGCTCCCGCCTTAAATGCTCCCTCAGCACAGGCTTCGTTTCCTTGTCCAAACTTAATAAGCTCCGAACTCATTTCTCACCCTCCACTTTAATCACAAAATCTGGGCACCTTTTCTCACAAAGGCGACAGTAAGAACAATCTTCTTCCCGGGCTACGATAGGGGTGCCGTCTACCGCAGCATCAAAAACATTTTTAGGACAAAACTCAATACAAATTCCGCAGCTTTTACAGCGATTCTTTTTTAAATGAATCATACCTCACTCCTCCATTCTCTTTCCTGGCCAGCCGCGTACAAAATTAATTATTAGGCCTATATAAATAGGCCTTAATTAATTATTAAACAATGGGCCATCTAAATCCTGCAAACTTTTTCTTTTAAGCTTGCAAATTTATGCTATCATTTTATGCTACCAGAG
>JAAZDU010000030.1 GCA_012512665.1 Bacillota bacterium
AATTGGGAGACGTCATGCAAGAGTCTGCTCAGGCGGCTCATAGCTATGTGCGCTCCAGGACGGATTATCTGGGTATAGAAGATGACTTTTACGAAAAACTAGATATTCATATTCATGTCCCCGAGGGGGCTATCCCTAAAGACGGCCCTTCGGCGGGGATAACGATGGCCGTTGCTTTAGTGTCAGCCCTTACCCGTACCCCGGTTAAAGTGGATGTAGCCATGACGGGTGAAATAACATTAAGGGGCAGGGGTCTGCCCGTAGGCGGCATCAAAGAAAAAGTATTGGCAGCCCACAGAGCAGGCATCAAAAAGGTTATCATACCTATAGAAAATAAAAAAGATCTGCAGGAAATACCTGATAATGTAAGGCGCAAAATGGAGTTTGTCCTGGTAGAGGGGATGGACCAGGTGTTGCAGGAGGCCCTGGCAGGAAGCCTTGCCAGGGGGAAAAGCGATGAAAATTAACAGTGCATATTACTGGGGTGCTGCTGCTAAAAAGCAGGATTTCCCGGCTGAAAATTGGCCTGAAATTATTCTTGTGGGCCGCTCCAACGTGGGCAAATCTTCTCTGATTAACTGCCTGCTCCGCCGCCGCAGGCTGGCTCATACCAGTAATACTCCTGGTAAAACTTGTCTGCTGCACTTTTATGCTATTAACGATAGCTTTTTCTTGGTTGATGCTCCTGGCTATGGCTATGCCAGGGTTTCCAAGGAAAAACGCCGCCAATGGGCTTTTTTGTTGGAGCCTTACCTGGAAAAAAGGAAAACCTTGCTGGGGGCACTGCAGCTGGTGGACATGCGCCATCCCCCTATTGCTGGTGATGAAGTGATGGTAAGATGGCTTAAAAGCAAAAATCTCCCCTTTATTGTTATAGCTAATAAATGTGATAAAATTTCCAGGGGGCAGCAACCGCGCCACCTGGAGATGATTAGAAGCAGGCTAGATTTGGTCCCTGATTTCCCTGTCATTTCTTTTTCTGCACTAAAAGGACAAGGCAGGGATGAAGTATGGCAGTACTTAAAAAGCTGGCTATTGTTATAGAATATTAAAAAATTATTAGGGGGGTGGTTATATTGCCAAAAAAACAACTTAAACCTCAGGCTGCGGCAGCGCCGCTGCCGGCAGCGCTTATTTCCTGCGGTGGTTTAAAAGGAGAGAGGAATATTATTACCCTGGCATGGGTAGGAATGGTTAATTCCGAGCCTCCTATGCTCTCTATCTCTGTACGGCCGTCTCGTTATTCTTATCAGCTCATTAAAGAGACAAAAGAATTTGTGGTAAATATTCCCGCAGAAAACCAGGCAGAATTGGTAGACGCCTGTGGCCTCATCTCAGGCAAAAAGGTTGATAAGTTCGCCAAGTTTAACCTTACTGCTGACAGGGGTAGCCTGCAGTACGCTCCCCTCATATCCCAATGCCCTATCAGCATTGAATGTAAGCTGGGGCCTTCTTTAAGCCTGAAGACCCATGATCTTTTTGTGGGAGAAGTTGTAGCTGTCTGGGCCTCTGAAGAGATTATAACCCGGGGTAAAGTGGATTATACGAAGCTTTCCGTCTTAGGCTATGCTAATGGTCAGTATCTGCGGGCGAAAGGGCTGGGATTTGTGCACGGCTTCTCTGCCCACAAAAAAAATTAATGACGGTAACTTTGCAACAGGCCTGCGCGAGAGAGGCTGGCCTGCACAGCCTGCGCCAGGCTGCTGGTCAAAAACGCCTTTGCTAGGTCCAGGGGAATGAAGGGCAAGGTGCCGGCCCAGAGGGCTTGAGTAAAGGTATAGCCGGCTACCAGGGCCAGCTGGATGGTGCCGATGATATGAACTGCTGCCAGGCAGAGGCACATGCCTGCCATAAGCGTTAGCCAGCTGTGTCCTTTTTGTTCCACCAGCCAGCCCAGCAGGTACGCTCCCAGGACGTAGCCCAGCAGGTAACCACCGGTAGGGCCGATTAAAATATTTAAACCCCCTCTGGCCTGAGCAAAAACAGGTAACCCCGCTGCTCCCAGCAACAGGTAGGTGATGACGGCTACGGCGCTGGAGCGACCCAGGAGGGCGCCGGCCAGAAAGATGCCAAATAGGGAGCCGGTTATGGGGACAGGACTGAAGGGTAAGGGTATAGATATTTGTGCAAGCAGGGAAATAGCGGCGGCGAAAAGGGCTGCCAGAGCCATTTTTCTAGTTTTCATTGCTTTATCCCCTTCTTTATAGTACTTGTAAATAAGATATCTCATTCAGGGTTGAGCGATACTTCTCCCGCTGTAATAGTATCTTCTCTGCCTTCTTCAGTAACTATTTTTAACCTTCCCTTGCCGTCAATATCGAGGGCAGTGGCAGAAAAGCTTGCTGCACCCTGTCGGTGGACGGTTATCTTTTGCCCCAAGGTTATGTTTTTTCCTTTCCACATCTCCCTGATAGCGCCGAAACCTTCTTGTAGAAAAAGGCGGTAAAGGTTGTCCATATTTTGTAGCAGGGCAGTGGTCAGCTGGTGGCGATCCTGTTTTTGACCCGTAATGATTTTTAAGGAGCTGCTTTTTGCCAGCTCAGGAGGGAAGTCGCTTTTTCCCTGGTTTACATTGAGGCCGATACCCACAATGAGATAATGGAGGGCCTCCATTTCAGCCTTGATCTCAGTCAGGATCCCGCAGAGCTTGTCGCCGGAATAAAGTATATCGTTTGGCCATTTAATGCCAGTTTCAAGCCCCGTCACTTCCTGGATGGTTTTCTGCACTGTCACCCCTGCCAGCAGGGTCAGGCAGGCGGAGTTTTCCGGTGCAAGGGGCGGTTTCAGCAGTACTGAAATCCAGATACCTTTACCAGGGGGAGAATGCCAGCTTCTACCCAGCCGCCCCCTGCCTTGTAACTGTTCTTCGGCTATGACGATGGTCCCTTGAGGCTTGCCCTCTTCCGCCAGCTGGCGCAGAGCCCTGTTGGTAGAATCTACTTTCATAAAATGATAGTAAGGGCCTTTTAAAAGACTAGTATTTAATCCCACGGTAAATATTTCCGGGTAAAGCCTGTCAGGTAGCCCCACCAGCCTGTATCCCCGCCGGGGAGCGGCTTCTATCAGATAACCTTTTTCCCTAAGGGTCTTTATTTGTTTCCAGACAGCGGTGCGGCTGATCCGCAGCTCGCGGCTTAACTCCTCACCCGAGCAAAAGTCACCTTTTTTTTGCAGCATTAGCTTTACCATGCTATTTGTTGTCATAGATCTTATCCTCCGAATA
>JAAZDU010000362.1 GCA_012512665.1 Bacillota bacterium
ACCCGTATAAGTACATGAAGCGGGCCGCGGTTTTTGTGCTTTCGTCGAAGTGGGAGGGTTTTGGAAACGTTCTGGTTGAAGCTATGGCCCTCGGCACGCCGGTTGTTTCTACCAACTGTCCCAGTGGACCAGCTGAGATATTGGAGGGGGGCAAGCACGGCAAGCTTGTTCCGATTGGTGACGAAAGAAAACTAGCGCGAGCGATTCTTGAATCGATGTGGGCACCGCGATGTCAAGCTGTTAGTAGAGCAAAAGAGTTTAACGTGAAGGAAATTGGAGACCGCTATGCCTCGGTTCTTGGCATCTAGTCGACGAGTTTCTCTTGAAGGCTTCGCTCTCTTTGTTATATTCATGGGTACCTGTGTTTTATCTCTGCGTAGCCCGAGCAGGGCATACCTAATACCTTACACCCCCTACATTATGCTTGCTCTTCAGTTGGGGGCTTCGTTTGTGGCTCTTGGAGGTTTGCGCCTTCGCTTAGGTAAAACCTACAAACCAATGATGATGATCTTATCGCTACTCGTGTTTTTGACTATTTTGTCGCTAGGGTCTGCTTCTTGGAGTTTGTACCCGGAGCTGGTTATTCAGCGGTCTCTACTGGTTTTTGTTCCGTTATTGCTGGTTTTTTTGCTTACTTGGTCAGACCCAAATCCAAGGACGACGTTTGTGCTCGTTAGTCGGGGCTTGGTGTTGTTCGTATCTTTGTTATCGGCTGTAGGGGTGTTTTTATATTTTTTTGGGACACAAGGGTGGGTGGATGGTGCTAGAGTACAAGTGTTTTCTATCGGCCCAATATCCTTGGCGCAACGTTTAATGGGAGTGCCCCCATTTTTAAGGATAAGTTCTCTAACCGGAAATCCTAATACGCTGGCATTGTGGCTGGCTGTGAGCTTAGTTCTTACAATTTATCTGTTGCATAGCCGGCGAATAAGTCGTTCTTTGGGGATCTTGGTGCTTGCTCTTCAAGGCCTTGCTCTTTTGTTCACATTTTCGCGAACGGGCATAATTACTAGCTTCATCGGAGTTGCTGCTTACTCGTTTTGGATGGGCCGGAATGTCGCTCTAAGACGCAAACAGCTTGTTAGTGGCGTGGTATTGTTGGTTTTGGCTATTGGTGTGTTTGTTGCTCGAAATACATCAGTCGCGTCATCGTTTTTCGATCTCAATCTACGGAATGAAATTTGGACTCACCTTTTTGATTCCTTCCGGGAAAAGCCAATACGTGGTGTTGGCTTCGGCGTCTCCAGTGAAGCGGTATTGGCGCCTAATGGCATAAAGGTTGCTGGACACAACGCTCATCTGCTAATATTGGTGGAGATCGGTTTGCCAGGCTATTTGGCGTTTCTGGTGACATGGCTGATGGGCTTAACAATAATTAGAAGAAGAGCGCGTAAAGTTTACGTGTTAGAGCAAAGGATGGCGTTGGCGGGAATATCCGCTATCCTAGCTTCGTTGTTGATTCACCAGCTTGCGGAGGGCTCTCTCCTTCGCTACGGGTTTATTACTATCTACTGGGGTTATCTTCTAGGAGTAGGCATTCATCCGGAAATGCAGGGGAATGGGCCGGTGGCAAGCCTTGAAGCCAACCTGTCGCTTAACGACCGGTAGAGCTTAGGATTTGCGATAGCAATACGGTGACTATTACTACGTTAATGTGCTTCGCGTGAAAGTATTGGGTGGTTGTCGATCTAACTCTAGGCATCTAGTAAGCGAGTGCGGTTGTCTAGGCGAGGGGTCAACCATCGAGTGAGACGGTATAGCATACCCGTTGGTACTGTGCTGTTGTTGCTTGGCTGTGATGCTAGAGACGTTAGGTAGGTACACTTCATCGGACTAAGTTCAAATTATTGTATTTACGCCTTTCGTATGAACTTTGAAACGAACATGATGTTGAATGATGAACAAACAATCCGAGTCGTTACTAAAACAGATACGGGTAGTGGATGTGAGGAGAAAATGAGAATTTGCCACATCATTACCGGCCTCAACGATGGCGGGGCCGAAGCGGTGCTGTATCGGTTGTGTACGAGCGATACGGAAAACCGTCATGTGGTTATCTCTTTAATGGATGAGGGCAAGTATGGCCCGCTCTTGCGGGC
>JAAZDU010000002.1 GCA_012512665.1 Bacillota bacterium
AGGCTATTCAGCGCTGTGCCGCAGATCATGTTTCAGAGTCCACTGTGTCTGTTGTTTCTTTGCCTAATGATGAAATGAAAGGTCGCATTATAGGGAGAGAGGGTAGAAATATACGCACGCTTGAAACATTAACAGGCATCGATCTTATTATTGATGATACTCCAGAGGCTGTTATTTTATCAGGGTTTGATCCGGTACGCCGAGAAATTGCTCGTTTAGCTTTAGAAAAGCTTGTAATTGATGGTAGGATTCACCCTGCCCGCATTGAGGAAATGGTAGAAAAAGCGCGGCAGGAAGTGGAGACCCAGATCCGTGAAGAAGGAGAGCAGGCAACTTTTGAAACCGGTGTTCACGGCCTACATCCAGAGATTATTAAGCTTATTGGTAGGCTTCGCTTTCGTACCAGTTATGGACAAAATGTTTTGAAGCACTCAATTGAGGTAGCACATCTGGCAGGGATAATGGCCGCTGAGCTTGGCCTTGATGTAAGTATTGCAAAGCGTGCAGGTCTCCTCCATGATATTGGCAAAGCTGTTGATCACGAAACTGAAGGTCCTCATGTTTTTACGGGGGCAGAGTTAGTTAAAAAATATAAGGAGAGTCCTGAAATAGTAAATGCTGTAGCTGCTCATCATGGCGATGTTGAACCGCAGACGCTTTACGCCATTTTGGTACAGGCTGCAGATGCAATATCTGCTGCTAGGCCCGGTGCCCGTAGAGAAACGCTGGAGGCTTATATTAAAAGACTGGAAAAACTTGAAAATATTGCTGACTCCTTCGATGGGGTTGAGAAGGCTTATGCTATACAGGCTGGAAGAGAAATTAGGATTATGGTAAAACCTGATAAAGTGGATGACCTACAGTCTGCCCGAATAGCAAGGGAGATTGTTAAAAAGATAGAAAAAGAACTAGAATATCCTGGGCAAATTAAGGTTACAGTAATTAGAGAAACAAGAGCTGTTGAGTACGCGAGATAATTTAATCTAAATATTATTACTGTTATTACTGGGAAAAAGTGCTTATAAGCGCTTTTTCTTTTTGGAAGGAATTTTGCGTTTTATTATTGAATATATCGCATCAGCAGTTAATAACTCGAAAAGACTACTGGTATTATTTGTTGAGGAGGAAAGTTTATGTATTACAAGCCAGAAAAGGGGGCAGAATCATATTATGTAAACCTATTGATCTCCATCTTGGTCCATTATCCTGAGATTTTTACAATTTATTATGATTTAGTCCAGAAAAAATGCAAGCTTTCTTATATGATTAATAAACCTTTATGGGGTAACAAATACATAAATTTCAAAAGACATTTTTTTGATAGCTTTAACCTATATTTTGATTTGCTGGGTACCAATAATACAGCCCCGGTGATCAAAAAAATCATCTTTTCTACTATGGCCTTGCTTGAACTAAGTTGGCATACACAAAACCTTTCCATGGGGGAGATTAATTTAATTAATGAACTGATTGTTAATGAATTTGAGAAATCTATTTGTAGTGATGAAAGATACTTGCATACCAACCAGGGAGAGCTTGTAGAGTATCTTTTGCCATATAGAAGAGAAAATAAAGAAAAACACCTTTTTGCTTTCCGGGATGCTGGAAGAGTATATGTGTATGACAAATAACTTATATTTAATTACATTGTAGTATAGGGGTAGATTATTTTGTATAGATTTTTATTTATTGGTGATATTGTTGGTCGCCCTGGCCGCCGCTGTCTACAGGACCTCTTACCTGCAATTATAAAGGAATATGAGGTCTCTTTTGTTGTGGCTAACGGAGAAAATGCGGCGGGTGGTGTTGGTATAACCCCACCCATTTTTAATGAACTAAGAGAAATGGGTATTGATGTTCTGACATCGGGAAACCATATTTGGGATAAAAAAGAAATATACCCTTTTTTAAATAAGGAAAAAAGGTTGCTCAGGCCTGAAAATTATTCCTCGCCTCATGTCCCAGGTAAAGGTTCAGGTATTTTTTTTCTGAATAACTTTAAGATTGCGGTTTTAAATTTAGCTGGAAGGGTTTTTATGCCCCATGTAGAATGTCCTTTTCACACAGCTCAAAAGCAGGTGGCATTGCTTAAAAATATTACTCCTAATATTATTGTTGATTTTCATGCTGAAGCAACTTCAGAAAAAAAAGCCTTAGCGTTGTTTTTGGACGGCCAAGTAACTGCAGTAATAGGTACTCATACGCATGTCCAAACAGCAGATGAACAAATTTTACCCCAAAGGACAGCCTTTATTACCGATGTGGGCATGACGGGCCCTTATAACTCAATTTTAGGTGTATCTCAGGAACCTGTGCTAAAAAATTTTACAACAGGGCTGCCTCAAAAATTTACCGTAGCATCGGGAAACTCGCAGTTTAACGCTTTACTTGTAGAGGCAGAAGAGAAAACAGGAAAAGCTTTATCTGTTTTACGGCTTAATATAATTAACATAACATAGCAAAAGAAAGTTAAAATATTCTATAATATTTAAAATAATTGGGCAGGAAAATAATGAAGGCTGAAGAATATACTGTAAAAGAGCTGGAATATAATTTACTATTAATTAAAGGAGGGAATCCATGGCAATGGAGGTATTAAAGGTTTCAGCAAAATCCAACCCTAATTCTGTAGCCGGAGCCCTGGCAGGAGTTTTAAGAGAACGCGGTGGAGCTGAGCTACAAGCAATAGGTGCCGGTGCTTTGAACCAAGCTGTAAAAGCTATTGCCATAGCCAGAGGTTTTGTTGCTCCCAGTGGTGTTGATCTTATTTGTATCCCCGCATTTACAGATATTGAAATTGATGGAGAGGAAAGAACAGCAATTAAGTTAATAGTTCAGCCCCGTTGAGAAAAGATAGATTATAAATTACACCCTAAAAAGGGTGTTTTTTTCTTTTTATTTTAAAATATTTGAGCCCGAGGGAGGTATCATATAATTGCCTATCGTTGTTGACGCCCACTGCGATACAGCTTATTTGCTTATGCATCAAGATAAGTTTAATTATGATTTTTGGCAGCTAAATAGTGCAGGGCATATTGATTTTCCACGCATGCAATCGGGAGGTGTTGATGTTCAATTTTTTGCTGTCTGCACCGAATATTTAAAAACCAGTAAAATAGATTATTACCGCTCGGCAGTAAAGATGATAAATATTTTAAAAAGTACCTTTTTGCAAAATCCTTCTAAAATAGCTGTAATCATGGATAAAGCCTCATTAAAGCAAGCCTTACGCCAGCAAAAAAAGGCTGCTATTTTAGCAATAGAGGGAGGGGCACCGCTGCAAGGGAATATTCACCTGCTTGATAAATTTGTTCATCTGGGTATAAGAGTTTTCGGTTTAACCTGGAATAAAAAAAACGAACTGGCTGACGGCACAGGGATTAAAAACCCGGGAGGTTTAACACCTTTTGGTAAAAAGGTTGTAAGAAAGTTAAATGAGCTGGGGGTTATTATTGACTGCGCCCACTTAGCTGCAAAAGGGCTAGAAGAGGTTGCCTGTATTTCCAAGGATCCTTTTATAGTTTCCCATGCTAATGCTTATAGATTGTGTCCGCATCCGCGTAATTTAACAGATGAGCAGCTAAGAATATTGTCTCAAAAAAAGGGGGTTGTAGGGTTATCTTTCTACCCTGATTTTATTGCTGTTGATAAAGCTAATCTTGATAAACTGCTTGACCATTTTGTACATATTGCAAGTGTTGCCGGAACAGAATCTTTAGGAGTAGGATCTGATTTTGATGGCATTAAAAGAACTTTACCTGAAATTCCCGACGTATCTTTTTATTATCGGCTGATAAAGGGGTTAGAAAAAAAAGGGTTTAGCGACAAAGAGTTAGAATGTATTCTTGGGGCTAATTTTTTACGTGTTATGGAACAGGTATGGCCTTAAAAAAAAGGAGAAGATATATTATAATGGTAGATAAGGCAGATTTGCATGTACACACAACAGCTTCAGATGGTTTGTTAAAGCCATCTGAAGTAGTTTTAAGCGCTTGCAAAAGGTTATCGGCTATTGCCATAACTGATCACGATACAGTTCAAGGTTTGGCAGAAGCGAGAAAAGCTGGACTAAAGTATAAGGTTTCTATTATTCCAGGCATAGAGTTGAGCTGCTTTTGGCAGGGAAAAGAGTGCCATTTGCTGGGGTATCATGTTCAAGATAACGCTCCTGGCTTAATGAGTAGCCTCAAGGGTATTAAAGAAGCAAGGAAAGAAAGAATGGAAAAAATGATCTCCAAGCTGAGAAAATTGGGTATTTATTTAACCTGGCAGGATTTGCCAACAGACGGAGAAAGGACTATCTGGGGTCGCCCGCATCTGGCTCAAGTGCTGGTTGAAAAAAAGATAGTTACCTCTGTGGCCGATGCTTTTGAAAAATATCTGGGAAGAGGAAGGCCTGCTTATGTAGAAAGAAAGAAACTAACTCTTGAAAGAGCGATAAGTATTATAAAAAATGCAGCGGGAGTCCCTGTTATAGCTCATCCTGGCAAGTCAAAGCTCATTCCTTTCCTTAGTTCATTTAAAAATATGGGGATTGAAGGTGTTGAAGCATACCATCCAGAGCACACCTTCGCAGAAGTTAAAGAGATAGTAAAAGCTGCTTATAAATTAGGGTTATTTATTACCGGAGGTTCTGACTTTCATGGCATAGAGCGGTGTGGGGCTCCATTTGTTGGGTTTATTGCGGTAAGAAGGGACCGCTGTTTTTCTGTGCAATAGGGAAAGAGGAAAAGATTTTGCTTGTGTAAAAAGGATTTCCAGCTTTTATAAAGAATATAGCTGTGGTAATACGAAACACGAAAACACGGAGAGAAATTATAATTAATTGTAGCTTCAGGTGGTGACCAAAAATGTCTCAAATTGAAAATGAGGTGTTCTCTCCGGTAAAAGTTAATAATTGGTGTAAGGGTTGCGATATTTGTGTTGCTTTTTGCCCACGAAAAGTCTTTACACTTTCTTCCGAAACAGGAAAAGCTGAAGTAACAAGGCCTGAGAAATGTATTATTTGTGGACTTTGCCAGCTGCTCTGCCCTGATTTTGCCATAGATCTGAAGGAGCCTCAAAATGCAAACGGCTAAGAGACTATTAATGCAGGGTAACGAAGCTTGCGTTGAGGGAGCTGTTGCGGCAGGGGTTAAGTTCTTTGCCGGGTATCCTATTACACCTTCAACAGAGATAGCTGAGCTCCTGGCGAGAAGATTGCCGC
>JAAZDU010000031.1 GCA_012512665.1 Bacillota bacterium
ATCGGTATTAATATCGCTTTTCTTGCATATACTTATGGGACGAACGGCATCCCTATCCCTGAAGGTAAAGGGTTCCTTGTTAATTTAATTGATGAGGATTTGATCGAGGCGGATATTCAACAAGCAAGAAGTTTCGGCGCTGATATGGTCGTTGTTTTCATGCATTGGGGGCACGAATACCACACTTCGCCTTCTGCCGAACAAAAAGAACTGGCTCGCAAGCTTGTAGCTATGGGGGCTGATATTATTCTCGGCAGTCATCCCCACGTAATTCAGCCAATGGAGTTTATTCGTCTCGAAGAAGAAGATGGCAATGTTAAAGAAGGCTTTGTAATCTATTCACTGGGGAATTTTATCTCTAATCAGCATCTGCTCCCTCCTTATATACCTACAGAGAAGGTTGAGTTCGGCATGCTCTTACAAATAAAGATTGAAAAAAATTTCGCGACGGAAACCTATATTGAGGATGTCAGCTACCTGCCTACATGGGTGCATCGAGGTTGGCGGCATCGAGTTCTTCCAGTTAACAGGATAATTAACGAAGAAGATCATGGGCTCCCCCTGGGGAGGACAGAATTTGAAAATGTGCGGCGCGTGTGGGCGGCAATTGAAGATGAGATTACACCGATTGAAGCTGTAACCTTTCTCAGCCATAAATTTTAATCAGGTAGGAACTGCTGCATAATCAACGCTGAAGATAGCGCAAAATAAATAATAATTAATGGAGTTGAGTTAAGATGCATGGATTAACGCAGCGGGAGCTATTATTAATCGAGGACCAGTTAAGGGCGGAAAAAGTTGCTATCAATAAATTCCGCCAATGTGCTGAGCAGTTTGATGACCCGGAATTTAAACAGCTTTGTACGGCTGCGGCTGAAAAACATCGTGAACATTACAACACCTTGCTGAAGCAGCTTAATATCTACACAGAACTGCATTAAAAATAAATAAAATGATATTTGGATTAAGGAGGTAAAGAATAAGAATATGCGCCAGGGAAAAAGATTGATGGTCATAGTTTAATGGAGGATTGTCTCCTAATGCAGAAACAGCTGGCAAGGCAATATAATGAGGCCGCCTTAGAAGCCCTTTCTGAAGACTTAAAAAGTGATCTCCTATACATTTTATCGCAAGAGCATGAGTTCCAGTCCGCAGTCTTTCGGGCTATGCATAAAAGGGGATGGTATGAGTGAGGTAAAGGAAGTATCTTTAGAAGAGATTAGGAATACGCAAAAGCATTATAGTGATGTACTGGAGGATCTGCATTGAAAATAGGAATTTTTACCGATAGTTTTAAGCCGTATGTCAGCGGGGTTGTACGTTCAATTGAAACATTTCATCAAGAATTTACAGCTTTGGGGCACGAGGTTTACATCTTTGGCCCCTCTTATTTAGGCTGTGAACGCGAAGATCACGTTTTTCGCTTTATCGGCATACCAGCTCCGACAAAACCTGATTTTATGCTACCAATTCCTTTTTCTCTTCAGTTGAGGTCAAAAATAAAAGAATTGGACATAGATTTAATTCATGTCCATTCCCCTTTTTTATTGGGACGATTAGGTGCAAGGGTGGCCAAGCGTTTCCGTCTTCCTCTAGTGTTTACCTTCCATACTTTTTATGAACAGTATGTGCATTATGTCCCCTTTCCTCAGTCCTTCTCTAAAAAGGTGGTACAGGCCATCGCTCGCGACTTTTGCAACCGCTGTAACCTGGTGATTACCCCTTCTTATCCGGTTAAACAATATTTGCATAAAATTGGTGTCCGCAGCCCGGTAAAAATAATTCCAACTGGGATTGATTTAACTAATTTTTCAAAAAAAAGAACCCCCTATCTCCGGCGAAATTTTCCTATTGCTGATTCTGACCGCATACTGCTCTTTGTCGGCAGATTGGGTAAAGAAAAAAATGTATTCTTTTTGCTGAAAGTGCTCAAATATCTGCAACAATTTAAACAGAACATTAAACTCGTTTTCGTAGGTGCTGGTCCTCAAGAAGAACTGCTAAAATCTCAGGCCTTTGCTTATGGTCTGTCGGAGGA
>JAAZDU010000032.1 GCA_012512665.1 Bacillota bacterium
ACGTCAATCCCCGCATTTATTTTTTTTTGCACTTTATCTAGAGGGGTACCATAAAAATGGTCATAAACGCATGCCCATTCCAACAATTTTTCTTCCTGAATCATTTTTTGAAAATAATGCCTGGTTACAAAGTAGTAATGGACACCGTCCAACTCACCGCTTCGGGGGATACGGGTGGTCATAGAAATAGAAACATGCAAGAGAGGATTGCGCTTCCTTAGCAGGTTGCAAATAGTACCCTTCCCTACACCCGAAGGGCCGGATAGTACAATTAATATACCCTTTTTCATTCTCGCCTCCCCTGCAACCCCGTGATCATAGACCTCATTACTCAACCTCTACTTCTACGGGCGGTTCTTTTACCTGGAGGCGATGTTTAACAGTCTCAGGCTGCACTGCCGATAATATGACGTGCCCGCTATCTGTCACAATTACTGCCCTGGTTCGTCGGCCATAAGTAGCGTCAATAAGCATTCCGCGATCCCTGGCCTCCCCAATTATGCGCTTAATCGGTGCTGATTCCGGGCTTACAATAGCTATAATTCTGTTAGCAGATACTATATTACCAAAACCAATGTTTATTAATTTAATAGACATTAAATGTACCTCCTAACCAAGTAATCCTACTCCAGATTTTGAATCTGCTCGCGTATTTTTTCCAGCTCGCTTTTCATCTCCACAACAATTTTTGCTGTTTCCACATCGTTACCCTTAGCTGCTATCGTATTTACCTCCCTTAACATCTCCTGCAAGATAAAATCCATGCGTCGCCCTACAACCCCTTTTCTCTCCATAACTTCAAAAAATGAAGAGAGGTGGCTTTTTAGGCGCACTATTTCTTCTGAAATATCGGATCTCTCAGCAAAAAGGGCAAGCTCCTGGTATAGTCTTTGTTCATCCAAGCCTCCTTCCGGCAAAAGATGATGAAGTCTTGTAACAAGTTTTTCCCGGTAGCTATCAACAATGATTGAATTTCTTTCTTCTACCCGCTGCACCAGCGAAGCAATATTTTTTAAGCGAGGAAGCAGATCTTCGGCCAGGCGCTGCCCTTCTTTTTCACGAAAGTCAACTAGCTGCGCCAGGGCTCCCTTCAGGGCGCTCTGTAAAGACTGCCAGGCGTTTTCCAAATCTAATGCCTCCCGATTCTGCACCAGCACCTCCGGGAACCTGGCTAACTCCAGGGAGCAAATCTTTTGCGGGAGAAGAGGGATGCTCTCTTCCAGCTCCCTCAAGGCATTATAATAAGCCCTGGCTAGCGCATGGTCAACATTTATCCTTACAGCATCATCCGGCACTTTCACCAGAGCAATATATATATCAATACGCCCCCGGAAAATGTAGCTTTGAACAACTTCTCTTATATTACACTCCAGGGGCCAGAGCTCTCTTGGCATTCTTACTTGTATATCAAGACCGCGGTGGTTAACAGAGCGTATCTCTACCTGTATGCGGTAACCCGCGTACTCGCTTTCTTCACTTCCATAGCCTGTCATACTTCTTGGCAAGAATACACCCACTCCTGGCACCATGCATCCTCATCTTCCTCTACATTTTACCACAAAAAACAGTCTAATCAAGAGTATAAGGGACAAAACAAGCGCCGCATTGCAATTATTGTTCCCTTAACAGTAATTTTTTCCCTGGAAAAGGGCTTTTCACGGAATCGCCTACAATAGAAAAAATATAAGGGAAAATAGAAACGGCAAAAATAAGAAACCAATCAAACACTGAAAGCGGAACTGTAGAAAATATTTTTTGCATAAAGGGGCAATACAAAACCATAGCTGTCAAAAATAAAGAGACAAGCACTGATCCTGGAAGGTAGGGATTCGACATAAGCTTTAACTGCCAGGGAGGAATGCTTTCGGAGCGGCATTCAAAAACATGAGCCAACTGGGTACAAATAAGAGTAGTAAAAGCCACTGTCTGTGCCTGGAGAAGGCTGCTTTGGCTTAAATAAAAAATAAACATCATTATTGTAGAGAGGCCAATGAGTATACCCCTTGCTAAAATGCGCCAGCCAAGGCCACCGCTAAAAACCCCTTCCCGCGGAGAGCGGGGTGGCCTGCTCATCGCACCGGGCTCTGCCGGCTCCAGCCCCAATGCCAAAGCTGGCAGGCCATCTGTGATCAAATTAACCCATAAAATCTGAATAGGGCTTAAGGGAAGGGGGAGAGACATGGCTACAGCCAGCAGCATGGTCAAGATCTCACCTATATTGCATCCCAACAAAAACCTGATAAACTTCCTAATGTTGAGATAAATATTTCTTCCTTCCTCAACAGCTGCTACTATTGTCCGAAAATTATCATCCGCCAGCACCAATGAGGCCGCTTCTTTGGAAACCTCTGTCCCAGAAGCACCCATCGCTACCCCAATATCAGCTTCTTTAATGGCAGGGGCATCGTTGATACCATCTCCCGTCATGGCCACTATATGGCCTTTCTTTTTTAAAGCTTTTACAATGCGCAGCTTATGTTCGGGGTTTACCCTGGCAAAAACATAAACTTGGTCTATTATTTCAAAAAATTTTTTTACCGGCATCAAATCAATCTCTTCCCCCGTCATTACCTTGCCGTATGGGGGGAGCATATTTAGTTTTTTGGCAATAGAGACGGCGGTAGTTTTATGATCTCCCGTAATCATAATCACTCTTATACCAGCTTTCTTGCATTTTTGCACGGCCTCATAAACTTCAGGGCGAGGCGGATCCAGCAAGCCAAAAATACCGGCAAAAATCAAATCCTTTTCAATAACATCCGCCTTTTCCAGGTTCTTGTCTCCATGAAACTGCAGGGGCTTATAGGCAACGGCAATGTTTCTGTAAGCTTGGGATGCCATCTTCTCTAGCTGCAGCATTATGATTTTTCTTCTTTTATCATCAAGCGGCCGGATCATCCCTTTTTCCAGAACATGGCTACACCTTGCCAGCACCTTCTCCGGAGCACCCTTGGTGTAAACTTTATAATTATTATTTTCTCTGTATATTACTGTCATTCTTTTCCGGTAGGAATCAAAAGACAGTTCTTTTACTTTTACCCTCTTTTTTACCCTCTTTTCCATGCTTTCTTTTCCCCCTGCCTCCAAAAAGCCTTTAAAGAGGGCAATCTCCGTGGGATCCCCCTTTAAAGAGCCTTTTTGAGAATGCTGAACATTATGGCACAAACCTCCTATTTGCAAAACTTGCTGGAAAAGCTTACTGCCTTCGGGATCAATCATTTTTTCTCCCGAGCCATAAATAACCTTATTTCTTTTTTTTATTCTCTTAAAAAGCTGGCCATCAGCATACAAGCAGGCAATTTCTATAGCATTTTGCGTTAAGGTTCCTGTTTTATCAGTACAGATAACAGAAGCACAGCCCAGTGTCTCTACCGCAGGCAGTTTCCTGACAATAGCCTTGCGACGGGCCATGCGCTGAACACCGATAGCCAGTGAAATGGTAACAATAGCCGGAAGCCCCTCCGGGATAGCTGCTACTGCCAAACTTACTCCTGCCATAATCATCCTATAAAAGGGCTCTCCCCTTATCACCCCCCATAAAACCATCAAAGCGCAGAGCAAAAAACATATGGCAACAAGCACTTTGCCCAGAGAAGCAAGTTTTCTCTGCAAAGGCGTAGACCTTTCATCCGCCTCCTGAATCAAGGCGGCAATCTTTCCCATTTCGCTGGACATACCGGTTGCCACTACCACCCCTTTACCCCGTCCGCTGGCTATCATTGTTCCCCCAAAGGCCATATTTCTTTGGTCTCCCAGAGACGCCGAGTATTTTTTTAACCTGCCGCTCTTTTTGGCAACAACCAACGATTCTCCTGTTAAGGGGGACTCGTCTATAGTTAAATTATCCGCTTCCAACAACCTTACATCTGCGCCCACTTTATCTCCTGCCTCCAGAATAACAAGGTCCCCCGGCACCAGCTCCTGGCTGGCAATATCTGTAAATAAGCCATCTCTTATTACTTTCGCCCGGGGAGCTGTCAGTTTTTGTAGCTCTTCAAAAGAACGTTCTGCTTTATACTCCTGAAAAAAACCAAGGCAGGCGTTTAAAATAACAATTACCATAATAGTAATAGCATCATAATACTCTTCAAGAAGGCCGGAGAAAAAGGTAGCAGCCAGCAGAACAAGGACCATAAAATCCCTGAACTGGTCCAGAAAAATATCCAGGACGCCCCTCTTTTTCTTCTTTTGCAATAGATTCGGGCCGTACTGCTCAAGCCGCACTTTAGCCTCCTCAGCAGATAAACCCAGGGAGGGTTTTACCTTAAGTTTTTTCAGTACTTCCTCCTCCGGCCAAAGGCACCAGGGCTTTTGGAAACTCATAACATCTCCCTTTCCACATTAAATCTTCTGCCCGCATCTTCAACATTTTTATGCCTTATCTTTAACAAAAAGAACAAGCCATGATTTTCAAAAGGCACGAAAAAGGAATGGCAGAAATGGTAAGTTAAAAAGTTTCTGGACCTCAGGGATTGTAGTGGTTATAATAACTAAGGTAGTATGGGGAGGGTTAAATTTGATAACTATAGATACATTTGCCATGAATGCTGTTGCTCTAGAAATAAAAAAAATAATAGGGGCCAGGGTCGTTAAGATATATCAACCTGATTATCGCGATCTCATTCTTGTCCTCCGCCTGCAAAAGCTGGAGAAAAACCTTTATTTTTCCGTCCACCCCGCCTGGGCCAGGATATATTTTTCTTCCACACAGGTAAATGCCCTAAAAAACCCTGCTCCTTTTTGCATGAAGCTGCGCAAACATTTGAATGGAATGCGCCTCATTGACGTAAAACACCCTCCTTTGGAAAGGGTTATCAGCCTTGCCTTTTCCGGCCGCAGCCAGGAAGGTAAATTAGAAATTTTATGGCTACATGCAGAAATTATGGGAAAGCATAGCAATCTCATACTGACAACAGATATACAGAAAAGTAATCCGGTTATTCTAGAAGCCCTAAAACATGTGACGCCACAGCAAAGCTCTATCAGGCCTGTGTTTCCCGGTGAGCCTTACACTTTCCCCCCTCTTCAGCAGAAGCTTCATCTTTTTTACTGCACAGAGGAGCAGTTTAAAAACAGGCTTGAAAATGAAAAAAAACAGGGGGTAGAGAAAGCCCTGGTTTCATCCTTAACAGGCATTAATGCTTTCTGGGCAAAGGAACTGGCTGCCAGGGCAGGCTTAAGCAATAAGCCTTTTATTGAGCCTGAAGATACGGAAAAACTCTGGCCAGTGCTGCAATCAATAGTAAATTGTTGGCAGCAAAAAAACTGGAAACCATCTCTGGTGACAAATGAAAACGGTGTCCCTTTTTATGCTGCGGCCTTGCCCCCTGAAGCTTCTTACCCCAGCCAATGGCAGCAATTTGCTGACATGAGCAAAGCTATTGAAGTTCTCTACAACAGATGCTGGCAACTATACTTCCACAGTAAAAACTACAACAAGCTGACAGCGTGGCTGACCGCTGCTCTGAAAAAAGTAGAAAAAAAAGAAGCGCTGCAGCATAAAGAACTGCAAAAAACAAAAAGGGCAGCAGAGTATAAGCTTTACGGTGAGCTTCTGCTGGCGGCAGCTGTAGATAACAAACCGGGCAGCAGCTCTATTTCTGTTACCAACTTTTACAAGCCCACGGAAAAGATAGAGATTCCGCTGGACCCATCCCTTACGGTAAAAGAAAACGGGCTTAAATACTTTAAACTATACAAAAAGGCCCAAAAAGCTAAGGATAAAATTGCCAAGCAGTTGAGCAACACCCGCGAAGAAATAACATTTTTAAAAAGTCTTCTTAACACAATCAAGGCAAAAAATAATACCGAAGTAATAAACTTCCAGAATATTTGGCAGGAGTTAAAGTGGAGGGGCTACTTGACCGCTGCTTCAGGGGCTAAAGAAACAACCCAACAAAAAGCATCCACCCCCTATAAATTTCTGTCTTCCAGTGGAATCCCCATTCTGGCTGGCCAAAACAGCAGGCAAAACGAATACCTCACCTTCCACCTGGCAAGAAAAGAAGATTTTTGGCTCCATGCAAAGAACATTTCAGGGGCACACGTTATTATTAGAAGCAGCTCCCCCGATCAAAAAACATTGGAAGAGGCGGCGCTGCTGGCAGCCTGGCTCAGCAAAGCAAGAAATTCCTCCAATGTAGCGGTAGATTACACCAGGGCGCGATATGTAAAAAAAATGCCCGGCGGGAAACCTGGCCAGGTAATCTATGAAAAATTTAAAACACTTTTTGTTACCCCAGACAAAAAGTTGTTTAAACAGCTCCAGGAGGAAAACAAGGCTTTATAAAGATAAATCTACTTTTTAATAGATAGCTCACAAACCAACCCATTGCCTTTCAAGCAGTTTACAGCAATGGGATCTTTTTCTTTCTACACCAGAACATCAACCCTCTTCCAATAAAGAAGGCAAGAAGTAGTTGATCTTCACCAGTTTTTCGATAAAATAATCCGGCAAAGGCGCTTTAAAGGTCATCTCTTTCCCCAGGCAGGGGTGGACAAAGCTTAGCTGATAGGCATGCAGCAGCTGGCCTTTCCCCTGCAGATCTTTTTCTCTGCGGCCGTAGACAGGATCGTTTACTACCGGATGACCTAGATGCGACAAAGAAACCCTTATCTGATGAGTTCTTCCCGTTTCCAACAAAAGCCATACTAAAGAATAACCCTTGATTTCTTTTAAAACCTTGTAGTGTGTGACAGCTATCCTGCCGCGGCCTTCTTCAAGCACAGCCATTTTTTTTCTATCCTTGGGATGCCGACCGATATATAAGCGAATGGTTCCCTTAGAGTTTTGGAAATTGCCCTTAGCTAATGCCAGATAAATTCTCTTGACCAGCCTTTTTTTCAGCTGTTCTGAAAGTAGCTGCACAACCCTTTCTTCTTTGGCCACCACCAATAGGCCAGAAGTATCTTTGTCCAGGCGATGCACCATGCCGGGGCGGATTCTATCGTCATTAATACCCATTAAGCCGGGACAGTGTGCCAAAAGAGCGTTTACCAGGGTACCTTCTCTGTGCCCGGCAGCAGGGTGAACCACCATGCCAGCAGGCTTGTTAACCACAATAAGGTAGCGATCTTCATAAACAATCTGCAAAGGTATTGGCTGGGGCACTGCTTCCAGTGGTTTGGGGGGAGGTATTTTTACATATACTAGCTCTTTTTCTTTAAGCCTGTAGTTTTTATCTCTCCACTCTCCATTAACCAGGACATACTTTTGGGCAATAAGTTTCTGCGCCCTGGAGCGAGTCATTCCCGGCCACTTTCCAGCTAAAAAAAGGTCAAGTCGCCTGCCTTCCTCCTGGCTTGTTACTATAAGAGTATGCTCTTTTTCCATTAGTAATCTCCCAAGTAATACTATTCTTTTAATTTTAAAGAATTGCCCGGCCTGCTCCCCCGTGCAAGAAT
>JAAZDU010000033.1 GCA_012512665.1 Bacillota bacterium
CGGGTAATCCGATTAGCCAGCTGCCAGTGCCAATTCTGCCAATCTTCCTCGGTGGCTCCCAGCAGACTCAGGATTCTCTTTTTTCTCCCCTCCACCTGCTGGACTCGTTCCAGCCCGGCAGGGATCTTTTCCCGGGCTTCCAGATAATCCTCAATCCTATCCTTGAGCTCCTGGGCCCGCCAACGGGAGATCTGTCTTTTCTCCTCCACGCTTAAAGCCTTCTTGTTTACCGATAAGAGTTTTTTTTCCAAAGCCTGCTTTCTGACGATGTCCTCTGTGATCATCTTACCAACCTCCCATCTTTTTCTTTCCCATCTAACACCTTCTTTGCCAGTTTTTTAGGAGATCTGACTCCCGGTACAGCTGAACGTCACTTTCCGTGGAAATAAAAAACCCTGCTCAAAAAGCAGGGTTTTCAAAATAAGCACAGAAAATCACGCTTAAATAAGCTTCAACTTTCCACGCTTACGAGGTTAGCTGACGGGTTCGGGCCGAAAGCTGGCCCTACTCCAGGGGAGAACCCTGGAGATTCACCCCGGCGAAAATGGGCCCCCCGCTTCTATAATAGAATTCAGCGCTTCTTTATTCAATTAATCCCGATGATTCATTTTACCACACTTATCTTTTTCTGTCCACAATGTTTTTGCCGGCAATCGCCGGCAATACTTCCCTAGTAGTTTTCAGCCATCAGCTCATAAAAAGCTTGGGGATGGATACAGACAGGGCAAACTTCCGGTGCCGTTTTGCCTGTATGGATATAGCCGCAATTCCGGCATACCCACCTTACTTCTTCTTCCCGCTGGAAAACCCGATTGTTCTCCAAGTTTGATAAAAGGGCCAGGAAGCGTTTTTCATGTTCTGCCTCAACTTCCGCCACCTTTTGGAAAAAGTCGGCAATTTCGGTGAAGCCTTCCTCCCTGGCTTCTTTCTCAAATTTATTGTACATTTCGGTCCATTCATAGTTTTCTCCGGCGGCTGCATCTTTTAAATTGGCTTTGGTATCCCCGATGCCGTTAAGAAACTGCAGCGCCCTTTTGGCATGGGCTCTTTCCTGATCCGCCGTTAATTCAAAAATGGCAGCGATTTGCTGGTAGCCTTCTTTTCTGGCTTCAGCAGCATAATAAGTATATTTGTTTCTGGCTTGCGATTCCCCGGCAAAAGCTTCCCACAGGTTCTTTTCTGTTTTACTCCCTTTTAATTCCATGACCATTCCTCCTATCAAATTTAATTTATTTTTATCGCTACTAACCTATTATTAAACACAAAGGCGGTTTTTCCTGCCTAAATACCAGTCTTAATAACTATTTTTATCAATTGTTTATTTTTTATAACCCATGAACGAGAATGGCCCTTTCCGCATAGTACTGAAATGAGGCGAGGTAATTCCTCGGGTCAAGGGGCAAGACAGCTTGGCCCCGACCCAGACGGAAAGGAAGGAAGATTCATGACCCAATTGACTGTACGGCCTGTCAGCACCAGCCGGGACTGGGCAGATTTTGCCCGCCTGAAAGAAAGCATTTATCTGCCCCTGACCGGGGAAAAAGAATCAGCCTGGGAAGAAGCCCGGGACTTAAAGTATGCCGGTCTTTTTGCCCGCTCCACCAAAAG
>JAAZDU010000034.1 GCA_012512665.1 Bacillota bacterium
AAGCTATATCGTGCTGAGGGCTAACAGGCAACTTGTTTGGTGTTGCCTGCAATTTACGGATGTTATAAAGTTAGAATCAGTTTGTTTATTAAATAAATTCCTGTAGGGCAGCCAGCACAGTCCTGCTGGGCTGAAAGCTTGAAGGCCCAGGTAAGAAGCTTCCAAGGGTTGAAAGGTTTAGGGGTTAAAAGGGTTCGGTAAGCATTTCTGTTGCTTTATAGGTTTCGTTTTGAATGGTAGCAGCAACGACTAACGGGTTGAAGAATAAAACATTTATAGTGATTATATAGCAGTGATAAAATTAGGGTATTTGTATCCTTTGTAAATATAATGTTTATGGGAATGTAAGGTGAGGGAGTTTGAAGGCATTGCCTAACCATTGGAACGAAGAAAGGCTTGGCCCTCCGTATCCTTCCTACCAGGGCCAAAAGTGGCTGGAACTGCATTCTTTCCGAGGGCCCCTGCTTTTAACCAGCGGCGCCATCCTGGAAGAGGTAACAGTAAACTACCAGGTTTACGGCCAACTCAACAGCTCCAGGGACAATGCAATTTTGGTCTGCCATGCCCTTACGGCTGGCTCCCTTGTAGCCAGCGTTGACGATCCTGAAAAAGAGCCTGGCTGGTGGGATCCCCTGGTTGGCCCAGGAAGAGCCCTGGATACAAATAAATACTTTATCATTTGCAGCAATGTTTTGGGAGGCTGTTACGGCACTACCGGGCCAGCTTCCACCAATCCTAAGACCGGCTGCCCCTATGCTATGAACTTCCCTGTTATCACCATCAGGGATATGGTGCACGTGCAAAAATTTCTCCTGGATCACCTTAAGATTAAATCCCTAAAGGCAGTTATCGGCGGCTCCCTTGGTGGAATGCAGGCCCTGGAATGGGCTGTAACTTACCCTCACATGGTAGAAAAAGTAATTGCCATTGCCTGCTCCGGGCGCTTTTCGTCCATTGGCATCTCCTTTAATGAAGCTGCGCGCCGGGCTATTATGAACGACCCCCACTGGCGGCGGGGCCGCTATTACGGGGGAGATTTTCCCCGGCAGGGCCTGGCCCTTGCCCGACTTATTGCTACCATAACATACCGCAGCAGGGAATCTTTTGAAAAACGCTTTGGCCGCCTTCTGCAGGAAGAAGAAAGGGCTAACCCCTTTAACTTCTTTGAGCAGTTCGCTGTGGAGAGCTACTTAAATTATCAGGCCAACAAACTTGTCCGCCGCTTTGATGCCAACTCATACCTTTACCTGACCAAAGCAATGGACCTGCACGACCTCGGCATGGGCTACGCCTCTTTTGCGGCAGCCCTGCGCCGCATTCGTGCCGTTGTTTACCTGCTGGGTATAAGCTCTGACATCCTTTTTTACCCCCAGGAAGTCAGGGGGCTGGCGGTAACTATGCGCAGGGAAGGTGTTTTAAGCTATTATGAGGAGCTGAAATCCCCCCACGGCCATGATGCTTTTTTGATAGAATTTCCCCAGGTAAAAACTTTTCTACGCGATTGCCTTTCTCATTAAAATTACTTTTGCAGCAGGAAATTCTTTTTAAATGTATAAGTACATAGGCTGAAGTAGTATAATTTTTTTACAATTTTATATAAATTATGGTCAGGATATTATTAAGGGGGTTTACTATTGCTCATAGAATGCCTGGAGGTAGGAGCATTTGCTGCCAATTGTTATCTTGTAGCCTGCCCGGAGACAAAAGAAGCGGTTGTTATCGATCCTGGTGCAGAGGGGGAGCGCATAAACAACCGTATTGTTGAACTGGGGTTGAAGATAAAGTATATTATCAATACCCACGGCCATGTGGACCATATAGGTGCAAATGGTGAGGTCAAGGAGAAAACGGGAGTGCCGCTACTTATTCACCAGCACGATGCGGCTATGTGCGAAAATCCTGAGTCCAGTTTACTTCTTTTTGCTGGGGGGAAAAGCAAGCTCTGCCCACCGGATCGCACTTTAAAAGAGGGAGATGAGATTAAGGTCGGTAGCCTTACGCTAAAAGTGCTGGAAACTCCCGGCCATACCCGGGGAAGTATTTGCCTGCTGGTTGAAGACGCTCTTTTTAGTGGAGACACTATTTTTGCTGGTTCCATTGGGCGTACAGACCTGCCCGGAGGTTCTTATAGCCAAATTATAGACAGCTTAATGAACAAAATTGTTCCTCTTCCAGATAAAACTAAGATTTACCCGGGTCATGGGCCAGCAACGACGGTGGAACGGGAGAAAGCCTATAACCCTTTCCTGCAATAAAGGCTGCTGCCTGCCGCTGCAAATATTTTTACAAAAAAGAATGTAGCAGATGCTCAATTTGCTGCCAACTTTGAGGACGGGTAAATCTATAGAGGGCGGCACTGCTTGCGGCCGTTCTCATCCGTGTTGCTGGATGTGCCCCTGGTTATACAGTTTATTTCAAATCGGTACAACGAGCCGGACTTCTGTATATTAAATTAGCATCCTACTGCCTGGAGGAATGCATCTATTTAGGAAAATACCTGCAAGATATCCTTTTTATGATGACAGAAGACTTTATCCTTCCCCCAAAAAAGATACTATTAAATTAAATTTCTGCAGCTTATTTATAATTTATTTTAGATGCTCCAGCCATGCGCTGCCTTTTGAACAGGAGGAGACTAACCTCTTTGTTGGCCAGCAAGATAATTTAATTAAAGAAGCTTTTATCTTTTGTTTCAAATGTAGAATAAGTATTTTGAAAGGAAAGTGACTTAAGGCCAAATATGTTTTTATCACCGGGGGTGTAGTATCTTCCCTGGGCAAAGGTATTACCGCCGCTTCTTTAGGTTGCTTGCTCAAAAGCAGGGGCTTAAATGTTGCCCTGCAAAAATTTGATCCCTACATTAACGTTGACCCTGGAACAATGAGCCCCTTCCAACACGGTGAAATATTTGTTACCGACGACGGTGCTGAAACCGACCTAGACATAGGTCACTACGAACGCTTTACAGATAACAATCTTACCAAGCACAGCAATGTTTCTGCGGGCAAAATCTATTGGTCTGTTATCAACAAGGAACGCAAAGGAGAATACAAAGGGGGCACGGTACAGGTCATTCCCCACATTACTAACGAAATTAAAGATCGCTTTCGCCGCCTTTCCCATGAAGGGAAAATAGATGTTATTATTACGGAAATAGGAGGAACGGTAGGTGATATTGAGGGGCTTCCCTTTTTAGAGGCCATCCGCCAGATGAAAACTGACGAAGGGCGTGACAACGTCTGCTATATCCACGTCACGCTTATACCGCATTTAAAGCCGGGCGGGGTACTGAAGACCAAACCAACCCAGCACAGCGTTAAAGAATTAAGAAGCATCGGCATACAGCCTGACGTTATTGTCTGTCGTACTGAGCTCAAGCTAGATAAAGAACTTAAAGATAAAATTGCCCTTTTCTGCGATATCAGCCCCGACGAGGTTATAGAAAACCGCAATACAGACACCATCTACGAAGTTCCCCTCTTGTTGAAGGAGCAGGGCCTTGACGAAATGGTTATCAAAAAGCTCTGTACGAATTGATATGGAAGCGCTTTTTGGCCTCTCAAATGGTTCCAGCGATCGTAGCTCGGACC
>JAAZDU010000003.1 GCA_012512665.1 Bacillota bacterium
GGCATAATTTGCAAATTTTAACTCAGAATTTGCCTGATCTAATAATTCTTTTCTTTTGACTTCACGATCAGTAATTAAATCCCATTTGTTAAATATAATGATAAGCGCCTTCCCTGCTTTGTCAATATAGCCAGCAATTTTTTTATCCTGCTCTTTAATACCTTCTGTAGCATCTATGAGCAGTAAGCACACATGTGCTTCTTCAATAGCTTTAAAGGACCTTAATATGCTGTAATATTCTAGAGAAGAATCAATGTTTTTTCTTTTTCTAATTCCTGCAGTATCTACCAGAGTATATGGTAGATTATTAAAGGAAAAGGAGACATTTACTGCATCGCGAGTTGTTCCTGGTATATGATGTACTATAACCCGCTCCTGCCCCAACATTTTATTTACAAGCGATGACTTACCAGCATTAGGGCGCCCAACAATCGCAATTTTTCTAGCACCTTGAACCTCCTCCTGACTGCTTGGTTCAGGCAAATGTTCAACTATTTTATCCAGCAAGTCGCCAATATTTGTTCCTTGGGCAGCAGAGATCGGTATAAGGTTATCGAAACCCAGGGTAAAAAAATCGTTAATGGACGCTTCTTTTGCATCCATTTTATTAACGGCAATTATAGTTGTTTTTTGAGTTGTCCTAAGTTTTCTTGCTACTTCCTCATCTAAAGGGTTAATTCCTACCTTGCCATCAACTAAAAATACTATAACATCTGCCTCCTGGATAGCAATTTCAGCTTGCTTTTGTACCTCTCTGCTAAGACCTTGGGTAGAAAATGTTAAACCGCCTGTATCTATTAGGATAAACTCTTTACCAAGCCATTCGCCAACTTCATAAAGTCTATCCCGGGTAACTCCTGCCTCTTTTTCATCAATAGCTTTTCTTTTACCAATAATTCTGTTAAAAAGAGTTGATTTGCCTACATTAGGCCTTCCTACTATAGCTACAAAAGGTTTACCGCTCACTTTATCTATCACCTTCCTGGTAAAAAACAAGGGGATTAATATCATACAGCGAATCTATGGCAATTGCATCCATAGAAACTTCTTGCGATAGTCTATCTAGAGTCATGCCATCCAAAAAAGTATTGCTATTTTCTTTCAGCATAATGCGGGGTACAACGAGGAAGCCTCCCCTATCTGTAATAGGTTTAATAGCTTTTAAAATATCATGGCCAGTTACCAATCCCGCCACGGTAATATTTTCCCCAAAAAAGAAATTATGGGCAACAATTAGCCTGGCAGAAACCAGGGGCAATTCGTTTAGTAGATCAACTACTCTTTGCAGTAAAGGGGAAGCAGCCACACCTGTCACCAGATATAAAGAAACTTTTTTTATTTTTTGCTTATTAACAGCTTGCTTTATTGAGCTGCCCCATTTTTTTATATCTTCCGCCATCAGTCTCCAAAGCCCGACACCATTTTCAAGCTGCGAATAATCTTCATAATATATGTCAGGCGGTATTGGTTGTCCAGCCTTAAGAAAAAGCTCATCGGAAGGAAAGATTAACCTGGTTCCAAAGTTTTGTAAAAACCTTATTTGTTTTTCTTGTATAATAGAAAGTGCTTCTTTGGCATCGGCTGCTGTCACAGGCTGCAGGGGATAAAGGTTTTGTCGATGCTCAGTCAGGCCAACGGGTACCACTGCTAAACTGCGAAGAGAGGGGTAAAATAATGCCAAATCTGCTATAGTTTTTTTCAGCACCTCTTGGTCATTAATCCCCGGGCATAAAACTATTTGTCCATGGAACTCTATATCATTGGCTGCCAGATATTTTAATTTATCTAAAAGCTCTCCTGCCTTTTGATTCCCCAACATGAAAGAGCGCACAGCAGGATCTGTGGCATGAATAGAAATATAAAGTGGGGTTAAACGCTCGCGTACTATACGTTTTATATCATCCTTTTTGAGAGCAGTAAGGGTTATATAGTTCCCATAAAGAAAAGAGAGGCGATAATCATCATCTTTGAAATAAAGTGTTTGACGTAAGCCGGGTGGAAGCTGATCAACAAAACAAAAGATACATTTATTACGACAACGGATAGGAGGTTCAAGGGTTAAGTAGTCGAAGACCAAGCCAAGGTCTTCATCGTACTGTTTTTTTATTTTATAGCGGCGCAATATGCCTTCTTTTGTTTTAATCAAAAGGCTAAGATACTCTCCTGCCAAAAAATAGCGGTAGTCTATAATATCTTTAACAAAATGCCCATCTAACATTAATAAAGAATCACCGCATTTGATTTTTTTATGCCAAGCTGGCGATCCTTTTTCCACTTTTAATATTTTAAAACCTTTTAGCATTAAACAGGCTCCGTCCTAATTTATAGCATAATTATCCTATACTCTTTCCCTACATGTCAAGGCAACCCAAGATCTTTTAGCGTGAAGCCTCTTTTTTCTTTAGCAAGCCTGATTTTTGTTTTTTCTACAAGCTCCTGAATTTTATAGTATGATAATAAAACACCTTTTATGGCCAACCACCTTCCCGTTCA
>JAAZDU010000035.1 GCA_012512665.1 Bacillota bacterium
CTGCGAGTTGATAAAATAGCTTCTTCTTTAATATCAAAAGCATAAACCATACCTTTTGGGCCAACTTTTCTTGCCAAAAAAAGAGTATCGTGCCCATTTCCTGCCGTAGCATCTACGACGATATCACCGTCCTCAATTACTTCTCCAATTAACCGATGGGCCATTTTAACAGCATTTGGTAGCAAACTCTTTTACCTCCCTTCTGCCTGTCTTTAGTGCTAGAAAACCTATAAATATAAAGACAAACTAGATTCGGCAGCTTTGTCAAAAAAAATTTTAAAACCGTCATACATCCCGCCCTTATACGCTTACTTACTTATATCTTTACATCATCTTTCAACCCTCTTGCTTTTAATTCCTCCTTCGATGTTTTTATCCATTTTTACTTGCTCAAGATTTTTTTTAGTAATTCACCATCATAAGCTGGTATAATCATCAATCAAAGACTTATAAAAAACAGCTTTTCAAACAAAGATAAAATATAAACTATTTTTGCTCAGAAATGGAAAAGCTTGACTTTATTTTTTTTTATTCTTAATATTTACATAGCAAGCATTTAAAAATTTAAGGAGATTGCAAAATGCAAGAACAGGTGCAGTTACATGCCTATCTTCAGGGCCATGTTCAAGGAGTAGGAATGAGGTTTTTTATTCAGCGCCTGGCACGAAAGCTTTCCCTAAATGGATTTGTCCGCAATATGCCGGATGGTAGAGTTGAAGTAATAGCTGAAGGCGATAAAAAAAACCTGGAACTTTTGCTTAAGAAACTAAAAAAAAGCCCCCGAGGTAAGGTGGAAAGTATAACTTGCAGCTGGTCTTCAGCTTCAGCAAATTATAGTTCTTTTAATATTTATTATTAGAGGAGACAACATTTGAAGGAAAAAAATTTAATGTATATCTGTGCTTGTAAAATTCAATTTCTCTTACCGGAAAGTAGTTCCTTAAAAGATAAACGAAAAACTGTTAAAAGCATCTTAGAAAGGCTGCGCCAGCGCTTCCCCCTGGCAGTAGCTGAAATCAATTATTTGGATAGCTTACAGCGAGGAGAAATAGGAATAGCCGCAATAAGTAATAACTTAATGCACTTAGAAAAGCTGTTAGCAAAAAGTATTGCCTTTGTAGAAAGTGACCATCGCATTGAGGTCACCGAGGTGGAAAAATATTTTTATTAGAAACACGGGCAATTTTATTTTTAGCCTTAAGTTTATTATGAAGACGTGATTATATTTAACATAGTTAACGTATTCTATGAAAAATAAAAACACCTTAAAAAACAGCCCCCTTATTAAAATAAAGGGGGCTGTTTTATATATAAGCTTCATTAACAACTACCATCGTCACCACTGCGGGTATCACGGCAAAGATCTGGAGTAGTCCTGTCTTTTTCTTTTTTTATACTTTCTCCCAGTTCACTGGACGTCTCAACATTAAAAGCTTCTCGAAACTTTTTACTTACATTTGGTTTCTGCTTACGCCCTTTGTTATATTTCTTAGCCATCAGGCACATCCCTCCTTTCCTTATTATTGTTTACGGAAAAGAGAGACCTTATCCTCATAATTAAAAGTTATTTCTTGCTCCCGGGGAAGGCAAACAATAAGCCCTTTTAAAATCAACTAATTGCAATTATTTATTACATCTACAATTATTACATCCTTGTTTCATTTACGGCAGCAGTAACATCTTCGTAAGCCAGTGAGAGCTTAAACAAAAAACTTAATATGAAGTATACTTATGGCTAAGTTCTGTTGTTGTGGCAGTAAGTATCGTCCTCATAGTTTTTTAAGCGCGCATGAATCTTAAATGTTTCGTCATAGTGTAAAGTTTTTATAGGAGAAAAAATGAAGAAAAAGACAAGAGATCATCACTTTTGGTAAAATGGAATGCAACCAAAACAAACCAACCAAAA
>JAAZDU010000036.1 GCA_012512665.1 Bacillota bacterium
AAAAAATTTGAGCTAAGCAAAGTATTTGCCAGTTTTATTGATGCTATTTGGTCGCTGCTTGCCCCCATTATTATTCTGGGCGGCATCTATGGCGGCGTTTTTACCCCCACAGAAGCTGCGGTTGTGGGCTGTGTTTACGCCATTCTTGTAGGCAAATTTGTCTATCGCGAGCTTAATTTTAAAGATATTTACGAGGCTTTCAAGGAGTCTGCCATAGCAAATGGAGCTACCACCTTTATGATTGGTCTTTCTCTTGCCTTTGCCAGCTATTTAACCATGGCACAGGTTCCGGCAACCGTTGCCGGCTGGTTCCTTTCCGTTTCCAATAACCCATATGTAATTTTAATTCTCATCAATTTATTCCTCTTATTCGTGGGTTGTTTTATAGATAACATTTCATCCTGCGTTATCTTAACGCCGATACTTCTTCCCATTGTTGTAAGCCTAGGCATGGATCCCATTCATTTTGGGATTGTGATGACGGTTAACCTCGCCATCGGCTTTATCACACCGCCTTATGGGGCAAATTTATTTTTCGCTTCAGCTATTTCCAATGTAACTGTAACAAGGATTGCCTCTAAAATTGCTCCTTTCATTTTGGTCATGATCATCATCTTGTTACTTCTTACCTTTGTGCCAGCTCTTTCCATGTGGCTGCCTAACATGCTCATGTAAATATTGTGCTAATTATGGAGGCGCCATTTTATTATTTGGAAAAAAAGAACCTGGAAATATATACACTTAACAACTTTTGAAGGAGGAGGAAATAATCGTGGAAGCAGAAAAGGTATTTTATAATGGAACCATCTACACCATGGAAAAGCCGGGAGAAGTGTATGAAGCTTTGGCAGTAAATTTTGGTAGGATAGTTGCTTGTGGGACCTCCGAAGAAATGTTGAAAATCAATGCTGTAGAAAAAATTGATCTGCAGGGAAAAGTAGTGCTGCCCGGTTTTATTGATTCGCACCAGCACATTTTGTCTTACACCAAGGGACGGCAGTCCGTCAACCTGCGGGGAGCAAAATCCTGGGAAGAGGTTAAGGCCAGGTTGGCCGAAAGGGTAGCCAGCACACCTAAAGGCGGCTGGATCAAGGGGACCTCTTTTAATCACGAAGACTGGGAAGATCCTTTCCTGCCCACGAGAAAAGAGCTGGATGAGATTTCCAAAGATCACCCTATTTTAATAAGCAGATATTGCATGCATATTCATGTGGCAAACACGCTCGCCCTTGCTGCTGCGGGGATAGACAGAAATTATAAACCTTCTCCTGAGAATTCTGTTCAATTTGATGAAAAAGGGGATCCCACAGGAATACTTTTTGAAAATGCTGTGACTCCCGTTTTAAATGTGATCCCCGATCCCCTGGCTACTGATGAGGCAAAAAAAGAAGCGCTGGCAGAAGTTCTTAGAGATATAAGCAGCTACGGTATCACTGGAGTTCATACCATTCAGGGAAAGTTCTGTGATGCGGAGGAGTTTTTATATCTGTACCAGGAATTGGAGGCGGAAGGCAGGCTGCCCTTACGCCTTTATGTTGGCTTTGACGAATATCCATCTTTTGGTATGGTAACAGGCTTTGGAAATGAAAAAATTCGCTATGGCTTTTATAAGATATACAGCGATGGCTCACTCGGTTCAAGGGCTGCCAAGCTATTTGAACCTTACAGCGATATGCCAGGTCACACAGGGGTTCTAAATTATTCGCAGGAAGAAATTAACGCCATGTGCCAAAAAGCATATGATATGAATTTGCAAATAGCCATTCATGCCATAGGCGACAAGGGCCTTGATGTGGCCTTAAATGCTATTGAAAAAGTATATTATGCAAATCCAAAACCAAACCAAAGGTTCAGGCTTGTTCACGTCATGTGTGTTAATGAAGATTTAATTGCCAGGATGAAAAATCTTCCGGTAGTGCTTGACATCCAGCCGAAATTTGTCTCGTCCAATGTAAAATGGTCTGAAAAAAGGCTCGGGCCTGAAAGATCAAAGTATGCCTATGCCTGGCGCAGGCTTTTAGATGAGGGTTTCATTATCTCTGCGGGTTCTGATTCCCCTGTAGAGCCTTATAACCCCTTTCTTGGCATTTATGGGGTTGTTACCAGGCAGGATTTAGAGGGCTATCCGGAGGGCGGGTGGTATCCTGAGCAAAGAGTTACTGTCTACGAAGCTATTGAGATGTACACGAAAAATTCTGCCTACGCTGCTTTTGAAGAAAACATTAAAGGAACTATTAAACCAGGAAAGCTGGCTGATTTCATAGTGGTCGATCAAAACCCCTTCACCATCGATTCCAAAGGCCTTAAAGATATTAAGATAGAGAAAACTTACTTGGGGGGAGAGGAAGTATATTCTGCATAACTAAATTTTTTGCACAGTAAGAGCAGCAATTTCATCATCAACATATCCTACCTTATCTTAATCTTATAAGGAATCTTATAAGGAGCAATTTACCTGACTACACGCTAAAGGAAGTGGAGAAAGATAGTAACAGAATAAATAGTCAACTGATGTTTCATAATAAAGGCCAGAGAAATAAAGGAGGTTTAAGCCATGTTCTGGCGCTGCCTGCTGTCTCTGGCCTTATTTTTCTTGGTGTTAGCTGCGGTTTATCTGGGCCTTAACACGGCTGAAAAAGGAATACAGGATTTAATGGGCCTTGAGCGCTGCCCAGAAGCTTTTTATCTAGAAAGGCATGAGGGAGGTATCATTTTAAAATGGGCGGGGAGAGAATATATTTATCCTTAGCCTGCAGCCTTGTCACCTGCGCTGAGGCAGTGATATAATCAATGGGCAAATGGTTTAATTAGGGAGAGACGCGAGTGAACCAGCAAAATATCAGGAATTTTTGTATCATAGCTCATATTGATCACGGCAAGTCCACTTTGGCCGACCGGATTCTGGAAAAAACAGGCGCTATCAGCCAGAGGGAGATGAAGGAACAGATCCTGGACAGTATGGATTTAGAGCGGGAAAGGGGCATTACCATTAAGCTCAAGGCAGTAAACTTGTCTTACAAGGCCAAAGATGGACAAAACTACTTTTTTAACTTAATTGACACACCGGGCCACGTTGATTTTTCTTATGAAGTATCCCGTAGCCTGGCTGCCTGCGAAGGCGCTCTTTTAGTCATTGACGCCGCCCAGGGGATAGAGGCCCAGACCATGGCCAACGTTTACCTGGCCCTGGAGCACAACCTGGAGATCATTCCGGTGATTAATAAAATTGACCTGCCCAACGCTGACCCTGCCAGGGTGCAGCGGGAAATGGAAGACCTTATTGGCCTTGATGGCAGTGCCGCTTTCCATGTTTCAGCCAAGGATGGTACAGGAATAGAGGAGCTGCTGGAAGCAATTGTCACCAAAATACCTCCCCCTTCAGGGAGTGCAGATGAGCCTTTAAGAGCCCTGATCTTTGACTCCTCCTATGATCCTTACCGGGGGGTTGTGGCTTTTGTCCGTTTGATGGACGGTGTGTTAAAAAACGGATCTCGCATCAAAATGATGTCTTCCGGGAGGTCTTTTGAAGTTTCCGAAATAGGGGTGTTCAAGCCTTTGATGACACCCGTTGCCAGCTTGCAGGCAGGAGAAGTAGGTTACGTCATCGCCGGCATTAAAAATGTTCAGCAAGCCAGGGTGGGCGATACTATTACCAGCGCTGAAAAACCTGCACCCGAACCTTTGCCCGGCTACCGTAAGGCGACGCCTATGGTTTATTGCGGGCTATTCCCCGTTGACAGCGATGATTACCCTGATCTTAAAGATGCTCTGGACAAGCTGAGACTTAATGATTCTGCCCTCGTCTTTGAACCGGAAAATTCCCCCGCTCTCGGTTTCGGCTTTCGCTGCGGTTTCCTAGGTTTATTGCATATGGAGATAGTGCAGCAGCGACTGGAAAGGGAATATAACCTGAACTTAATTATCACTGCTCCCAATGTTGTTTATAAAGTGCTGTCTAGAAAAGAAGAAACGTTTTATGTTCAC
>JAAZDU010000037.1 GCA_012512665.1 Bacillota bacterium
CCTAAACCCTGCAATGCTTCTGCAACATTACCCCAAACATTTGCTAAAGAATCCTGTTTGTTTTCTAGAGTCAAAAAACTCGATTTTTGTGAAGATATTTTTTCCTTTAGCTCCAAAATAATGCGCCTGGCTAATTTAGGGCCTATGCCGGGAACCGTTGTTAAAACAGGTACATCATCCTGCATAACGGCATGATAAAACTGCTTACAGGATAAATGGCGTAAGATAGTGAGGGCACCTTTGGGGCCAATTCCGGAAACCTTTTGCATTATTAAAAATAAGCTCTTTTCTTCTGGACTGGGAAACCCAAAGAGAACTAGCTCATCATCTTTTAAATGTAAACAGGTGTGTACCTTAGCCTTCTCCGACACATTAAACATAGAAGGCGTCGGTACAAACACTTTAAAGCCCACCCCGTGCAAATCCATGATAATGCTATCAGCATTTATACTAACAACCCTTGCGTAAATATAATCGATCATCTAATTAACGTGTCCCTTTCCAGGGCAGTTTCCAGGGTGGTTTCAAAGTTATGAAAATGGCACTGGCAAATTGCTACGGCAAGGGCATCGGCTGCATCGTCTGGAGTGGGAACCCGGGGCAAATTTAAAATATTTTTAACCATCCTTTGTATTTGTTGTTTGGAGGCTCTTCCATAGCCTGTTACCGCTTGCTTTACTTGGAGAGGAGTGTATTCAAAAAGGGGTTTTTTCTTTTTTGCAATCCCTAACATAATTACTCCTCTGGCCTCCCCCACCTGGAGAGCTGTTTTTGTATTCTGATTAAAAAACAATTTTTCTAAGGCAACAGCATCAGGCTTACCTTCTTGCAACAATGCCTCAAAGCCTTCATAGAGGCTCAATAACCTGGCAACATGAGAATCCTCAGCCTTGGTTTTTATGCAGCCATAATCCACAAGCTCAATTTTCCCTTTCTCTTCTTTAATAAGCCCATAGCCTGTTGTGGCTAAACCAGGGTCGAGGCCTAGAACAATCAATACAGCCCAACCTCCCAGTTAAATTAAAAATACTTTAACTTCGTAGCTGCTGCATAATACTATCATCTATCTCAAAATTTGTGTAAACATTTTGGACATCGTCATGTTCCTCTAAGGTCTCGATCAAAGCCATAAGTTTTTCGGCAGTTTCTACGCTTTTAATATTAACCGTTGTAGTCGGAACCATGGTAATTTCTGCTAAGGCTAACTTAATATTTTTATCTTCCAGGTACTTCTTTGTCGCTTCAAATTCATCAACGCTTGTATAAATATGATAGCTATCCTTCTCGCTTTGAAAATCTTCTGCGCCTGCTTCCAGGGCAAGCATCATTAAATCATCTTCCTCAGGAAGACCAGCTTTTTTTTCAATGACAATATACCCTTTTTTTTCAAACATCCAGGAAACGCAGCCAGATTCACCCAAGTTGCCTCCTCTGCGTGAAAAAATACTGCGGATCTCGCCGGCAGTTCTATTGCGATTATCTGTTACAATGTCCAGCAAGAGCGCTACTCCTTCAGGCCCATAACCCTCATAAGAAAAGGACTCATAATTGGTTCCATCCTGCTCCCCAGTTCCTTTCTGGATAGCCCTGTTTATATTTTCATTAGGCATATTTGCCTCTTTTGCTTTTTGCACTGCCAAGCGCAAGCGAAAATTATTCTGTATATCACCGCCGCCCTCACGAGCAGCCACCATTATTTCCCTAGCCAGCTTTGTAAAGATTTTTCCCCTTTCTGCGTCAACCTTCGCTTTTTTACGCTTCACATTAGCCCACTTAGAATGGCCAGCCAAGTAGATCACCTCTTTAAGCAAATTGCATATAGCATATAATATTTAGATTTCTTCAATCAAATCACCTTCACGAACAAAGCCACTTTTAAGCACCCTGCCAAAAATACCTTCCTTAGGCATAACACAATCTCCAGCCTGGTAATAAATAGCACAGCGATTATGACATTCTTTTCCTATTTGTGCAACTTCAATTTCTGCTTCGCCCACTTTTAAACGGCTACCTATAGATAGAGACGTCAACAGCGAACCTTCAGTTGTAATATTTTCGGCAAAATCACCCGGGTTAACATTTAAACCCCTATCTCTCATTTCATTAATACTTTCCAACGCAAGAAGGCTAACCTGTCTGTGCCATTTTCCAACATGAGCGTTATGTTCTACACTGTGTTCTTTTATTAAATACCCCTGGGAGTAGTTTTTTTCGCTGACCTTTTGCCCCGCTCCTGCATACCGACGATTCTTCCTTTTTGCTTAAAGTATTATCCCCCTATCTGAGTCATATCGCGCTGGCTCTCATATTGAATTGCTCTTTTCTCAGCGTCGCCTGCAGCTTGTCCAGGATCAGGTTTTAGCA
>JAAZDU010000001.1 GCA_012512665.1 Bacillota bacterium
GGCTAATAATAAAATCATTATTTCAATATAAAAACTAACTCTCCTGCTACTAAAAAGATAAAAATTGTAACAAATTGATTTTTTTTCCAACAAATATTAACAATTTTTGCGATATTTTTCCCAACCCTGTACATCTATTGACCACGGCAACCATCTTTTTTTCAACCCACGCGTGCCCCCTGTGTTCCTAAGGTCATCTCCTTATATTTTATAATTTGCTCTTACGGGTTATTCTGATATAATTGCTGTTGGCTGGCTTATTCATATTCTATCTTTTCCTTTCACTTGATAGCTGGCTGGACTAATTTTACATAGGGGGATAAACTGGGCTTTGAAAAAACACTTCTTAAAATGGGAAGAAATTAAAAAAAGATTTTATAGCACTATTGAAAATCAAATCGTAGAAATGAAAGAAAAGCCATATAAGGTTGCTCTGGGATGCGCTTTGGGAATAGCTATTAATTTTATTCCCACCCTGGGTATTGGATTTATCTTAGCCTTTTTACTGGCAACGCTTTTCAGGGTTAACCGTGCCAGCGCAGCTGCAACCAGCCTTCTAACCGGGCCATTAGTTCCTTTAATGTACGCCCTAAACTTTTTTATTGGAGGGCTGATCTTAACCCCGGCTACGGGGAAAGAGAGTCTTTTGGAATTTATCATTTATCAATACTCTACAATATTAAAATTGGGCTCCTTGAAGGAAAAGATTGCCATGTCCTTAGAATTTTTTGGCGAAACTTTTATTTTGGGAGCCTTTGTTAACGCGGCTATCTTCGGCACAGCTTTTTATTTTTTTGCTGCCCATATACTGAAAAAATATTATAAAAAGTAGCTTTATTAACTTACTCATTGATAGGTTTTGAAAGCCAGAGCGAAAATAAAAATTAAACCGGCGATACCGATCACGGGATATACTGTAGCTACTATTTTCGAAAACCCTAGCTGCCCGGCAAAAAAGGAACCGGCTGCAACCAGCACAGTAAAAGGTTTAAACCAAGGACTGTCGACAGAAACCAAACGAGAGACAAAACCGTAAAGGTTGCTGATCGCTGTTGTGTACACTTCAGCAACCAGGACAAATGTATAAATAAACCTGACTGCAGGCGATACTGTACCGGCAACAACCAGCATCGGAATTTCAAAATCTGCAACACCAAAAGCCCCGCCTAAAATTGTAAGCAATATTACCAGCGCAGAACCTCCCAACCCCAGCGCTCCTATGATAGCCCCTTTTTTTAATGACTGCGGTGTAGCTAAGGTTCCCATAGGCACTAAGAGCGGAACGGCAAGGGTAAGATTATAGGAAACATAAGCAAGCCCCGATAGATACCAGCGAGGCAAGGTTGCACTGGCTGGAGACGACCAGCTTAAATCAAGTGGAACAGAAAATAAAAAATACAACCCAACTCCTAAAAGGGTAATTACCAGAAAAGGAACAACTATACTGATAGCATCAATTACTTTGCTTAAACCCGCTATAACTGTTAAACCGGCCAGCCCCGCCATAAAAGCCAATCCTACAAAAAACGGCCAGCCAAACTCTTGTTCAAAAACAGCACCTGTACCAGCCACCATAGCCGCCAAAATACCAAATAAAAAGAAGCTAATGATAAAATTAATGAGCGGCCCAAGCCAGCGGCCGCCCACCAGGTCAACAAGCTCTTTATAAGAGCTGCCCCCAATATTGTGAGCAATGAGCATGACCTTCGCTCCCAAAACAGCAAAAAGAAATGTTGCCAGGGCCAGGCCGGCAATTCCCCAAAGACCGAAATAGCCAAAAAATTGAAGTATTTCCTGCCCTGACGCAAAACCTGCGCCTACTACAGTGCCAATATAAACAGCAGCTACTTTGAAAGCAGGTAAATTCTTTTCTGGCCTTTTTACAAATTCTCTTCTCATATTAACATCATGTGATGGCAAACATTGAAATATTACAAAAGACTAACATTTTTTAAAGTTCGAGCATAATCCTTTTAATAGACTGATCCCACCAGACACCCTGCAGGCCTTTGGGCCAGCTCTCCCCTATATTCCTGAGATTTTATGTTTAAATAAAAATAGAAACAAGCAAAACACGCGCAACATCCAATAACCTTGCAATGTGATGCTGAATATGGTAAGCTAAACAAGCGAAAAGTAGCAATGTAATAAAAGTTAGGGAGTAGCTGGCGGCCTGGTGGCGCCCTCGGACTTCAAATCCGGTGGTGGGCGAGACCCGTCCACGGTGGGTTCGATTCCCATCTACTCCCGCCAAAGTAGATCTTTTAAAGTAGTTCTTTTTTTTTGTTGTTATTGCGGCTACTATTGTTATTTTCTGGAAGCCAGGGGAGGAAGATAATCGGGGAGAAGGTTAAAGAGACGGTCGCTTAAGAAATAAAAAACGCCCTTATTTAAGGCGCGCTTTTTTTATAGGGCTAAAGAGAAGAAAATAAGAAAAATGCTATTTATTTTTGGCCTTTAAAA
>JAAZDU010000038.1 GCA_012512665.1 Bacillota bacterium
CAGCAGCAGTTAAAAAACGAGATGATAAAAAAAGGTGTCCCTGGGGAAGTAGTCACCCTTATTACCAGGGTTGTGGTGGACAAAGACGATCCTTCTTTTAAGTCTCCCACCAAGCCCATCGGTTCCTTTTACAGCGAGGAAGAGGCAAGGGAAATAATGCGTAAGCAAAAAGATCAGGTATGGATTGAAGATGCCGGCAGGGGCTGGCGGCGTGTAGTAGCCTCTCCCGATCCCAAGGACATTGTGGAAAAAGAAGTTATCAAGAAGCTAATAGAGGAAGACACTGCCGTGTTCATCGCTTCAGGTGGGGGCGGGGTGCCTGTTATAAAGGAAGATGGTATTTACAAAGGTATAGAGGCAGTTCTTGATAAAGACCTTTCGGCAGAGCTGCTGGCTGAAGTAGCCGAGGCAGACCTCCTTCTGATCCTCACCGATGTTTCCCATGTATTAATTCATTACGGTAAGCCGCAGCAGGAAAAACTTGAGCGGGTGGGCAGGCAAAAGCTGGAGGAGTACTGGCAAGAGGGTCATTTTGCCAGAGGCAGCATGGAGCCGAAGGTAAGGGCTGCCCTGCGTTTTCTGCAAAAAGGAGGTAAAAGAGCAGTTATCGCTTCCCTGGACCAGGCTCTTGAAGCCCTTGAAGGCAAAACTGGCACGCAGGTGGTAAACGACTAGTCGGTATACTTTAGAAAAACTAGAAGGAGGCAGCTGCAGTGTTTATTATTTCTCATATCGAAAAAAATACTTTCCGTGATTCTGTTTATCTGATGCGTCTCTCCAGCATGGTGAGATCCCTTGAAGGCGTTGAGGGTGCTGAAGTTATTATGGGGACAGATCACAATAAAAAATTTCTAGAGTCCGGGGGGCTTCTAACTGCAGAAATAGAAAAGGAGGCCTCTGCCAACGATCTTGTTATTGCTGTAAAAGCAAGGGACAAGAAGCTGGCAGAGGAAGCTGTAGAAAAGGCCCTGGAGGAACTTAACAAGGAAGCCGAAAGGGGCAGGTTAAGGGGAGAATTTATGCCCCGTACTTTTGAAACAGCCCTCAAACAGCTACCAGGGGCAAATCTGGCTTTGATATCTATCCCTGGCCAGTATGTGGAGCGTGAAGCCCATAAAATACTTGATGCCGGCCTTCACGTTATGATCTTTAGCGATAATGTTCCCCTGGAGGCTGAAGTTGCCTTAAAGAAGAAAGCTGTGGAAAAAGGCCTTTTGCTTATGGGGCCGGATTGCGGCACTGCCATTATTAACGGAGTTCCCTTGGCTTTTGCCAATGATATCAGGAAAGGCAACATTGGTCTTGTTGCTGCTGCGGGCACAGGCCTGCAGGAAGTATCCAGCATAATACACAATTTGGGGGCCGGGGTTAGTCAGGCTATAGGGACCGGAGGCCGCGATATTAAGGCTTCTGTCGGAGGTTTAATGATGCTGCAGGGGTTTCAGGCATTAGCAGATGACCCTGAGACAGAGGTTATCGTCCTCATATCTAAGCCACCCGATAGCCAGGTGACAGATAAAATTTTGCAGCAGCTTTCCAAGAGCAATAAACCAGTAGTAGTTTGTTTTGTTGGTGCTGACCTCGAGGAAATCAAAAAAGCAGGTTGCCATGTTGCTGCCACGCTCAAAGAAGCTGCGGAAAAAGCCGTACTCCTCTCCCGCGGTGAAGATGTAAAGCCCACGGAGTATGAGGTTTCCAGTATGCAGGCTGTTCTAAGCGAACATAAAAGTAAACTAACAGGCAAGCAGCGCTACTTAAGAGGTCTTTACTCCGGAGGAACGCTTGCTTACGAATCCCTCGTTATTTTAAATGAGCATCTGGGCGGCCTTTATTCCAATATTGCTTAAAAGCCGGAGTACAAGCTCAAGGATTCCTGGAAGAGCTATAAGCATACTATAGTAGACCTGGGAGAAGACGAATTTACAGAAGGACGTCCCCATCCTATGATCGACCCTACCCTCCGCCAGCAGCGTTTGCTGGAAGAGGCCAAAGACCCTGAAACAGCAGTTATTATGATGGATATAGTGCTGGGGTACAACGCTCATCCCGATCCCGCCGGTGCTCTTCTGGAAGCGATAGTAAAAGCCAAAAAAAATGCATCGCTTGAAGGGCGCCAGCTTGTTTTTGTAGCCACAGTTTGTGGTACCGATAGCGATCTGCAAAAGCGCCAGGAGCAGGTGGACAAACTTAAAGAGGAAGGTGTGCTGGTTTTTTCCAGCAATGCCGATGCAGCCTTTTTTGTCAAAGAGTTGCTGAGCGAGCAAAAGAGGAGGTAGGACAACAGTGAAAAGTATTTCCACCCTGTTTAGAGAGCAGTTAAAAGTAATAAACCTTGGTCTGTTAAATTTCGCGGACAGCCTGAAAGCTAAAGGCGTTGAAGTTGTGCATGTAAGATGGAGCCCCCCTGCCCAGGGAGATGAGAACCTTCTAAGCTTACTAGATAAATTGAAATAGGAGAGAAAGCTGTAATGAAAGAATTTGTCGCTGCCTGCGCTCAAATGGGTATTAAGCCCAACGATGTTGACTACAACCTGGAGAAGTCAAAAGAGTGGATTTACCGTGCGGCTGAAGAGCACCAGGCCGAGCTGGTGGTTTTCCCCGAAACCATTACCACGGGATTCATTCACAAGCTTTCTTTGCAGGAGCTTTCTAAGAAGATCGATACCATTCCAGGGAGAATAACCGAAGAAATTGGTAAGGTAGCAAGAGAGAAAAAAGTTCACGTCTGTTACCCCACTTATGAGAGGGGCGAAGATGGAGTAATTTATAATTCTGCACCTCTAATTGATGATGAAGGAAAAGTAATAGGCAATTACCGCAAAACTCACCCTTTTGCCCAGGAGGATGTCAGGCGCGGCGGTTGGGTTACTGCTGGTGATGAGGCCAAGGTAATAGAAACCAAATTAGGCAAAATAGGTATAGTTATCTGCTATGATGGAGATTTTCCCGAGCTGGTGCGGAAGCTGGCCCTGCAGGGGATGGAGGTCCTTCTTAGGCCGACGGCTTTACTGC
>JAAZDU010000004.1 GCA_012512665.1 Bacillota bacterium
ACTTTTTTTAAGCTGGCTAAAACTTTCTCCCTGCCCTGCTTCTATATAATAAGTGCTTAGAGCTTGTAGAGCTGCCTCATTTCAGTCATAAATCTTTGCAAGTCCTTTTTTACCAGGGCGGAAACGATGGGCAGCAGCTGAAGAAGTTCTTTTATCCTGCTGCTAGAAAGCTCAAATCCGTACACATTGCGGAAAAGATGGCGAAAACCCCTTATAAGCTGTAACCTTGCAGCTGTTTCGGGAGTAAGGAGAGGCACGCGGATACCGCTTATTTGCAAAGTCATCTGCTCCAAAAGTTCTTTATGCCAATGTTCTCCATGGGGAATACTTTTATCTATTCTCGTTGCTACGGTTTTAAAAATGTTTTCAACAGCCGTGTAGTAATCATGGAGAATGGAGCCAATAATACGTATAGAAGCTGTGTCAGATAATAAAAATCCTCCTATTTTCTCCGCGGTAATGTTGGGGAAAAGGTCGTACTTTTTGAGCTCTTCTTCCAGCTCTTTTATTTTTTCTTCTTCTTTCCTAATCCTGGCTTCAACCAACAAATATTCTTCTGCGCTCATAAAGGCACCCCTCTTTCTTTTATTTCTGCCAGCAAAGATGGCCTAGCATCTTCGGAACAAACCAGGTTTACTGCAAATGGGTAGGCTGTAGTTTCAGCTTGCAGGTACATATCCCAGAATGAGCCCTCCCAGCCTTCAACAAAAATATCTATGTCTGAACCCTCTCTAAATGCCCCATCAGCCAGGGAACCAAACAAAATTACCTTTCTGGCAGAAAAACTTGTTTTAAGTAGGGCTGCAACGGCTTCCGCTTTAGCGCGGGCCTCCTTGATAAGAGCTTCTTTTTTTCTTTGCCGCAAGAGGTTAAGTTTTTCTTTTTCCTTTAAAAAAAATTCTGTCTTTTGTTTAATCATTTTTTGAGCACCTTCTTTCGAAAGCCCTGCAATTGCAATCCTCCGGCCTGTCTTGTCTTGTATTATATAATATAGTAGCACTTGCCAGCGGGGGTTGCAAACATAATTTGTCATATTATGGCCGGCCGGTAAAAATTATTTTTCAAGGCCTTCTACTAGGATTAAAATCCTTTGGGCGGGGAGCCTGGCCGAAGTGGTGGCGGATGGCCTGGAGGATGCGCTGGGAGGCGCGGCCGTCGCCGTAGGGGTTGACAGCGCGGGCCATGGCCCGGTAGGCGGCGGGGTCGTCCAGCAGGCGGGCGGTGGCGGAGAAAATATCCTCCTGGGCGGTGCCGACGAGCTTGACGGTACCGGCCTGGACTGCTTCGGGGCGTTCGGTAAGCCGGCGCAGGACGAGGACAGGCTTGCCCAGGGAGGGCGCTTCTTCCTGGATGCCGCCGGAATCGGTAAGGATAAGGTGCGCGCGGGCCATGAGGTTGTGGAAGGAGGCGGTGTCCAGGGGCTCCAGCAGGTGGGCCCTGGGGTGGGAGCCTAAATATTTTTGCGCCGTTTCCCTCACGACGGGGTTTTTGTGGACGGGGAATACCAGCTGCAGGCGCGGATAGGCCTGCAGGAGCTGCAGCAGGGCGCGGCAGATGGAGGCTAAAGGCTCGCCCCAGTTTTCGCGGCGGTGGGCCTCTACCAAGAGGAGTTTGGCGCCGGGGTCGGCGGCGAGCTCTGGCAGGAGGCGGGCCAGCCGGGGGTTATCTTCAAAGCTAAAGTCCGGGCGGACGGTGGTTTGAAGGGCATCGATGACGGTGTTGCCGGTAACAAAGATGTTTTGCGCAGGGGTGCCTTCGCTGAGCAGGTTTTGTTTGGCGCGGGCGGTGGGGGCAAAGTGCAGGGTGGAGAGGCTGCCCGTCAGGCGGCGGTTCATCTCTTCGGGAAAGGGGAGGCGCGGGTTGCCGGTGCGCAGGCCCGCTTCCACGTGGCCGCAGGGCACTCCCTGGTAAAAGGCGGCCAGGGCGCCGGCAAAGGTGGTGGTGGTGTCGCCGTGCACCAGGAGCAGGTCGGGGCGGCAGTGGTCTATGACTTCTTCCAGCCCCTGCAGGGCGCGGCAGGTTATCTGGAAGAGGGTTTGGCGGGGGGCCATGATGTCGAGGTCGTAGTGGGGCTTGAGCCGGAAAAGGTGCAGCACCTGGTCCAGCATCTCGCGGTGCTGGGCGGTGACGCAGATGTATGCTTCAAAGGAGGGGTCTTCCTGCATGAGCTTGAGCAAGGGGGCCATTTTGATGGCTTCGGGGCGGGTGCCGAAGATGGAAAGGACTTTTAGGCGCGACATGAACTAAACCTCCTGCTGCAAAAGCAAATATGCTTCTGTTAATTTTTTAGCGGTCCAGGGTGTTGCGCTGGGTTTGGGGACGGCTGTCCTGGCGGAAGTTGAGCAGGACGAAACCTGCCAGCAGGGGCAGGAAAGCCCAGTAGAAGGATTCCAGCCTGTCGACCAGGATGGCGGAGAGGCCAAAATAGCCGCTGGAAAGGTAGAGCAGAAGCACTGTCTGGCGGGTGGAAAGGCCCCAGTCCAGCAGCTTGTGGTGCAGGTGGCCGCGGTCGGCCTGGAAGACAGGTTTTTTGTTTTTGAGGCGGCGCAGGATGGCAAAGAGGGTGTCGGCGATGGGCAGGCCCAGCACCAGGACGGGCACCAAAAGGGTGGTGAAGGTAACCTGCTTGGTAAGCCCCATGATGGCCAGCACAGCCAGGGTAAAGCCTAAAAAAAGACTGCCGGCATCGCCCAAGAATATTTTGGCGGGGGAAAAGTTGTAGGGCAAAAAGCCCAGGACGGCGCCTGCCAGGGCCAGGGCCATAAAGGTTACCAGGGGTATTTCGCCCCAGGTGAGGTAGGCGATGACGACGGCATTAATGGCCGCCACGCCTGAGGCCAGGCCGTCCACGCCGTCGATCAGGTTGACGGCGTTGGTAACACCTACCAGCCAGAGGACGGTGAGGGGGATAACAAAGGCCCCCAGGAAAATAGTCCCTTGAAAGGGGAGGTTTAAAAATTGGATCCTAATATTAAAGAGCAGCACAACCAGCACGGCCAGGGCCTGGCCGGCAAATTTTATTTTATAGGAAAGACGCTTTAGATCGTCCACAATTCCCAAGACCAGGATGATGGTGGTGCCGAAAAAAAGGCCTAAGAGCTCCCTGCCGCCCCCCAGGAAAGGTAGGAAGATGGCTACAGACAGCCAGAAGGCCAAAAAAACAGCCAGGCCACCTAAAAGGGGCTTGGGCTCTTTATGTATTTTGCGGCCTCCGGGTTTGTCTAGCGCGCCTATGCGGCAGGCCAAGCGCAGGGCAAAGGGTGTTAATATAAGGGCGAAAAGGCAAGATGTAACTCCTACCAGGATATGCGGCATGATATTCACCTCATAAGCTTTTAAGCGGATGCGCTTAGTTCATTATAAATGAGGAAAGAGGGGTAGGTCAAGCATTTTAACGCCGCTGGGCGTAAATGGGGTTGGCGTAAATCCAGGGGCGGGGGCGCCCAAAACGTGGGGTGTAATATACTTCTACGCGGTAAATGCCGGGGGAGAGGAGGTGGAAATACAGGTTTTGTATCTTTTTCTCGTAAACCAGCTCCCCGTTTTTAATGATGCGTATGGTTCCCCGGGGGCTGGGGTTAAAGGCGTAGAGGACAGCCTGGCGGTCGAAAGTAATTTTTTCGCCGGGGAGGGCTTTTTCACCGCTGCCGTTAAAGGCACCACAGCGAAATTTTTGGGGGTGGGCCAGGGCGTCCAGGGCAAAAAAGAGGTTGCCTCTACGCAGGGCCTGGTAAACGAGGGCGCGGGCCTGCTGCTGTCCCGGGCGAAGGGGCTGCCGCAGCAGGAGGTGGTTGTTCATACTGCGGAAGAGGAAGGGGTAGGGGAAGACGCTCGCGGTGAAGGGGCCTGCCTTAAGGGGCAGGGCGTGGGCATCGGAGCCGCAGATGCCGACAACGGGCCTCTGCCGGCAGAGCTTATCCCAGGTGGGGAGGGCCTGCGGCGGCGGGGAGGCTACTAGGCGGTGGCGGTTAAAGAGGTAATGGTAGCAGCCGTGGCGGTAGGACCTGACGGCTTCCCGCCACTGGGAGCAGTAATTCCACAGCTCCAGACCAGCGTAACCTTTGACCTGCCAGTTGTTCCAGGGAAAATGGCTGCCATTTAGGAAGAGGGAGGAACCTCTCTCAAAGGGGTGGGCCAGGAAGCCAAAGCCTCCCTGGCTGCGGACAGCGTCTATGACCTGCTGGGGGTCGTCATCGTTTGCAGGCAGCTCCCGGCGCAGGTTGAAGGCCAGGTAGTGATTTGCCTTTTCCCCTATTTCCGTGCCTACCAGGAGCAGGGTGCGGCCGTGCCAGCCTTCCCAGCCCCGGCGCAGGGGCTCCAGGGTGTGGTGATCTGTGAGGCAAACAATGTCTATCCCTGCCTTTTGGGCAGCGGACAGAATTTCTTCCGGGCTGCCGTGGCCGTCGGAAAAGGTGGAATGGACGTGCATGTGGCAGGAGTAGCAAAAAAGTTGTTCCATGAAATTTCTCCTTGCTTTGATAGCTATTTCCTGAGAGTTTGCTGCTTTTGCAGCGCAGCGGGGCAAACAAGCTTTTGCTGTAGTGTTATTTACGCCTTCAGCCCAATTATTCCTGCAGTCCTAAAAAGAATACGCGAAAAAGTGTTTTTGTCATAATGTAGTAAGTTGCATAATCAAAAAATATATGCTATTCTAATTTTTAGCAAACATTATATAATAAGGGAAAACTGCCGTAGGAAAGCTTTTAATACAACAGAGGTTAAGAAAATCAATGGGGGGTCAATAATTTGAGGAAAAGCCCAACCATACAATCTGTAGATAAGGCCCTTAATATTTTGGAGCTTTTTACAAATCACGAGGAACTGGGAATTACGGATATTAGAGATATGCTGTCTTACGACAAGTCTGTTATTTATAAGATCATCATTACATTGGAAAGCCACGGCTTTGTAAAGCAAAATTCCGATAACAAGAAGTACAGGCTGGGACCCAAGGCTTTCCAAATTGTTAACCAGTATCTTGCTTTCAACGGCAATATCAATCCCCTTTTGCGCAACGCCTACCCTTTGCTGCGGGAGCTGGCACAGGAAACAATGTGCACGGCACAGCTGGGTATTATAGAAAAAAATGAAATGGAAGTCTTAATTGTGGCCAGCGTGGAGAGCCCGTCGCTGGTCAGGGTATCGGCCTCCCTGGGGGAGAAAATGCCGATCCACGCCTCTGCTGTGGGGAAGTGCATGCTGGCCTACGGCGATGATTATCTCTTAAAGAAGGTGCTCAGCAAGCCGCTCAAGGCCGTAACACCCACCACGATCATCAATAAAAAAAGATTCCTGGAAGAGATCAATAAGGTTAAAAGCCTGGGCTATGCCCTGTCAGATGAAGAATGGGGAGAGGGCGTTATTGCCATTGCCTGCCCTGTTTTTAATTACTTGAAGAGCTGTATTGCTTCGCTGCTCATCTCTTTCCCCGCATATAAAAAAGAGGAAGAGCAGTTTGAGATGGAGGGGTTAATTAATAGCACCAAGAAGTACGCCTATAAGCTGTCGCAGCAAATTGGTTATGCCGGTTAATTTTAATTCTGATAAAAAAAAGAGAACGCCTTTTAGCTAAAGCGCGTTCTCTTTTTATGTCATGGCCTAATTACCTTTAACTTAAAAGCTTAAAAGGAGGCGGCCAGGTTGCGGCTGGAGATCAGGCTCTGGGAAATTTTGTCGATAGACTCCAGGGCCTTGCCTGTGCCCAGGGCAACGCTGCCGATGGGATCTTCTGCCAGGTAAACCGGCACACCCGTTTCCTCTGCAATAAGCTTGTTCATGCCGTCCAGCAGGGCCCCGCCGCCTGTTAAAACGATGCCTTTGTCGATGATATCTCCTGCCAGCTCAGGCGGTGTTTTCTCCAGGACCTGCTTGACCCCCTGGATTATGTCCCAGAGAGGCTCCTCAAGGGCTTCTAAAATTTTTGCGGTGGTGAGCGTAATGGAGCGCGGCAGGCCCGTTACCAGGTCCCTGCCCCTTACATCCAGGGAAAGATCGCGGTTGCCGGGGTAGGCCGTGCCGATCTCAATCTTTAATTTTTCTGCCGTCTGCTCGCCAATAAGGACATTATACTCCTTCTTCACGTAGCGGGCGATGGCGGTGTCAAATTTATCTCCCCCAACGCGCACGCTGCAGGAGACTACGGCTTCGCCCATGGAGAGCACGGCAATATCTGAAGTGCCTCCGCCGATATCAACCACCATATTGCCGCTGGGCTCAAAGATGTCCAGCCCCGCTCCCAGGGCAGCGGCCCGGGGTTCTTCAATAAGAAAAGCTTCTTTGGCCCCGGTATGGGTAACAGCCTCGATAACGGCTTTTTTCTCCACAGGGGTTGTCCCAGCAGGGATGCAGACTACCACCCGGGGGCGTAAAATACTTCTTCTCTGACATACCTTATTGATAAAGTGTTTCAGCATAACTTCAGTTAGCTCAAAATCGGCGATAACGCCATCTTTTAAGGGCTTGGTGGCGATAATATTGCCGGGTGTACGTCCCAGCATGCGCTGCGCCTGTTCACCAACAGCCAGTACTTTTTTGCTTCTTTGTTCAATGGCTACCACGGAAGGCTCATTTAGCACAATCCCCTTGCCGCGCATATAGACAAGGATGGTAGCAGTCCCCAGATCGATGCCCATATCATTTCTCAGCATCAAAAGCTATCGCCCCCTTTACAGCAAAAATACAAAGCAGAAGCTGTCTTTTATAGGAAAAATTTATTATTATTGGTTTATAAAGTTATTTCGGCAATGCCTTTCTTATATCCTTCTTTATTATAGCAGGAGTTTTACTTTTTTTCTGCTAAGTATTTACGCCGTGTGGCTTCCCCTCCTCTTATGTGCCTTTCTGCTTTATTTCGCTCCAGAACAGCCCTTATTTCCCGCGCCAGGTGCTGGTTGATATGGGGAAGGCGCTCGGTGACGTCTTTATGGACAGTACTCTTGCTCACTCCAAAAACTCCGGCAACCTGCCGTACGGTGGCCTGAGTCTCCAAAATGTAGTGGCTTATCTCTAGCACGCGCTGGATGATATATTCCTGCATGGAGCCAACCCCTTTCGAGGTGTTTGTAAATTTATATGTGTTACTAGTGTAATTAATGCCTGGCCACTCCCTCCAGAAGGTCTAAAGGATCTATTCTTTTGCCTTCTTTTGAGACTTCCAGGTAAAGAAAAGAGTTACCGCCTTTTTCAGGGGCAGGGTAGAGCTTGCCCAGATGCTCGCCCCGTGTAACCTGCTGCCCTTCCTTGACCCAAATTTCTCCCAGGTTGCCATAAAAGCTCAGGCCGCCGCCTTCGTGGCTGAGGAGGACACTTTTACCAAAAAGCGGGTCCCTTTCGTTAATTTTCTGCACCCTGCCCTCCCAGAGGGCGGAGACGGGCGCAGAGTCCATGGCGGCCAGATCTACTCCCCTGGTTAAGCGGTGGACTTTATAGCCTGTAGGCAGCTTTTCCACCATATAGGCGCCGAAAGGCCTTGCTACCTGCCAGTTGGGCAGCGGGTCCGCCGGTGGGCTGGAAAGCGCCGTAACAACTGCGGCAGCCTTTTCTTCCTCAGCCGCTTCCTGCCCGGCACGGCTTTCGGCCCTATCCTCTTCAGCCTGGCTTTCGGCTGCTTCCCCTGTTAGTTCGGCTTCGCCGCCGGGAGCATCTTCTGCTGCTGTTGATGCCGGAGGTTGTCCTTGCAGTACCTCTTCTTCCAGCCCCCTTTTTCCATCTTCACTCTCTTCAGCAGGCTCCGCTGAAGGGGCTGTTTTTCCTTCCTGTTCTTGCTGGTTTTGGCTTTGCTCGTAGGGGTAAATTTTAAAACCAGGCCTGTTTAAAGTGCGCCAGTAAAAAGCTCCAGACAAAAGGGCCACTACCAGCAGGTAAGAAGCTATGAAAAGGCCGCTTCGCGGAAGGCGCTGAAAAAAGTTTTTGAAAGGCCTTATCAAGCCTTTTAGCTTTGGGATTAAACTTTTTTTCACCATAAAATCACCCCTTTAGGCCAAAATAAATATAGAAAGCTGCAAAGCGGCAGCTAAGGACTAGTATCTCCAAATTTTAGGAAAACATGCAGTTTTAGCTTAAGAAACTTGTCCGGGGGGAAAGAAAGTAAGCCTAAAAGGGCTTAAAGGAACAAAAAAAGGTGTTTAAGCTTTTTAATAGAGGGGA
>JAAZDU010000039.1 GCA_012512665.1 Bacillota bacterium
GCCTGCCTTCCGGCGAGGACGGGGTTGGGGCAGTGCCCCAACATCAAGCTGCTTTTAAACGGTCCGCCTTAGTAAGTTCAATGATTTCCCGCTTAATATAGCAACGGCCCGTGGACCAGTCTTCACCGTATTCAATCAGGTAAGTAGTTACCAGCCTGATGTATGAGTCCATGCTTGGGAATATGCCGACTACAGCGGTTCGTCTGCGGATTTCTCGGTTAAGTCGTTCCAGCATGTTCGTGGATGAGATCTTGCGGGAGTCCATTCGTTCAAAGTTGTAAAACTGGAGTGAATCTTCAAGGCCTGACTCCAGAACTTCTATAGCCCCAGGGTACTGGTTTTCATAGGTATCCATAAGCATGCTGGCATAGTGCTTAGCGCTTTCCAGATCGGGCTGCAGCCAGATTTGCTTAAGCTTTTCGGCGAAAACGGCTTTCCCTTTAGCAGGTAGGTGCGCCAGGATACTACGCATGAAATGCACCTTGCAGCGCTGCCAGCTGCAACCGATGAAAGATGCCTGAATGGCTTTTACAAGCCCTTTGTGGGCGTCTGAAACCACTAGCCAGACATCTTTAAGCCCACGCTCTTTTAGGTTTTCAAACAGCTCACGATAGGTGGATTCGGATTCTTCCTGCATCGGTTCAATAGCCAGTATGTCGCGCCGGCCGCTCTCATCGATACCGATTACCACCAGAACGGCCATGTTTTTTACATGCCGGCCATACCGTATCTTCTCATACAGTGCATCAACCCAGAGTACGGGATATGTCTTTTGTAATGGGCGTTCTCTAAAGGCAGCTACCTGATCGTTTAGCTCTTTGGTAATTTGCGATACCTGGCTCCGGGAGATAGAATCAATGCCTAGGCCCTTGGCCAGCTTTTCAATTTTACGGGTGGATACGCCGTTAATGTAAGCTTCCTGGATCACGTTCATCAATGCCACTTCTGAACGCTTTTTCTCACTGACAAAGAAGGGTATATACCCGCCGTTCCGTAGCTTAGGAACGAAAAGGTAAAGGGTACCCATCCGGGTATCAAAGCGCCGGACTCTATAACCTGAACGGTATCCGGACCTTTCTGGGCAGCGTTCCGATTTGGCAGCATTTACCCTAGACGTGACTTCCGCTTCCATAAGTTGCTCACATAACCACTTCAACATGGAGAGCATCGGGTCATCTTCTGACATGAATTGCAATAGCATTTTTTCAAAATTTGTGTTAGTATTAGAGTAGACCATCGGTAACAACTCCTTCTTGGTTTGCTCGTCACTTACCATTTCGGAGGTACCGATGGTTTTCCTTTTTTCACTTTTGCGAACTTAATTGTACACTATCCAGATATTTGTTTCACACAGTAAGTACCTTTTTCTTCTAGAGAAAGGTACTATGTTTTTATTTTGCCAAGCTAAAAAGAAGGTGGTAGACATTAAGAAGATAGGCTTTATTATAAACCCAATTGCCGGAATAGGGGGTAAGGTAGGTCTAAAAGGAAGTGATGGCGAAGAAACTTTAATAAAGGCCCAAGAAATGGGCGCCAAACCAGAAGCCTCTTTGAAAGCTCTCAAAACTCTTGAAGCTCTTTTTCCAATCAAGGATAACCTTCAGGTAATAACATACCCCGGGGAGATGGGAGAAAATTTATTGCGCCAGTGTGGTTTCAACTATACTGCTATTGGCTCAATAAGAAATGAGATTACTACTGCTGAGGATACAAAAAATGCAGCCAGGCAGATGCTAAAAATAGGCGTTGAGTTATTAATTTTTGCTGGTGGTGATGGAACCGCTAGAGATGTTCATGACATAGTTGGCTCCCTGTTGCCAGTAATCGGTATTCCTGCTGGTGTAAAGATTCACTCGGCAGTTTTTGCAACCAGCCCAAGAAATGCAGGGGAACTTGCTTTATTGTATTTAACTAGAAAAAAAGTTGATTTACGTCAATGTGAGGTTATGGATATTGATGAAGACGCATTTAGGCAGGGAAGAGTATCAGCAAAATTATACGGTTATATGAAAGTACCTTTTGAAAGGCGATTAGTGCAAAATTTAAAATCAGGTAGAGCGCAGAATGAAGACGAAGCGTTAAGAGCAATAGCAGATCGTTTAATTGAAAGTATGGAACAAAACACAGCATATATTGTTGGGCCTGGGACGACTACGGCTGTTTTGATGGAAAGATTAAAGCTTCAAAACACTTTGCTGGGAGTAGATGTTGTATTAAATAGAAAAGTCATAAAAAAAGATGCAACTGAAAGAGACTTATTAGCATTAGTCAAGCAAAAGAAATCAAAAATCATAGTAACAGTAATCGGAGGACAGGGATATATTTTTGGTAGAGGGAATCAACAGATAAGCGCAGATGTTATTGAACACGTAGGTAAAGAAAATATTATCGTGATTGCCACGAAAAATAAAATTGTATCCTTAAATGGCCAACCTTTATTAATTGATACTGGAAAAGATGAAGTTAATAAAATGTTGCAGGGTTATATAAGAGTAATAACTGGTTACAATGATGAGATGATTTATAAGGCTGATTTTTAGCTGTAAGCACTGCTTAAGGGAGAATGTTAATGGAAGACTCACAATCTTTACATCTTGCGAAGACACGACCAAATATATAGGAGGAGAAAGAGCGCGCTACCAGCATGAAACATTTAAGTAATGCCTATATGGATCCGCCCCAAACTCTTGCCATTGCTGTCTTTTGTGCTATAATAGATCCTGCGGGCCGGCGTAGCTCAGCGGTAGAGCAGCGCACTCGTAATGCGCAGGCCATCGGTTCAAGTCCGATCGCCGGCTCCACTTCAACCTTTAAGACCGCCCATTTTTAGCTGCTTTTAAGGGGACGGTCTTTTTTTATGTTCCCAAAACCTAGTACCTTTTGATGTTATTTGACAAGCCTTATACTTGCGGACCAGTACCATAATCGATCAAGTTTCATTATTTGTGCACCACTCTTTAACGCTCTGTCAGCTAGCTTGATATTGGGTCGTTTGATTTTATCACTCTTTTTGCTTTTTAGCATTATCCAAAAATACCCATCTTTTTTGTTAATATGTTTCTTGGGCATTAACATATTGTTAAGACTGGCATTGTCCGTTTACTGCGACAAATGGAAGGTTATTTGGAAAAGTTTGACGAAGTATATAAGAAGTGTATAAAGAGTTGTAGTACACCCTTTGGAACACAAATTGGGGTAAATAACCAAGGGAGGTTAATATATTGAATTTGACTGTCCTCCAAAAAGAGATTGCAAAGCTGCAGGTGGTTGTCTAATCTGACAAGCGTGTTTAATATATCTAAAAAAGAAGACTACAGTATCTGGACGTTGGAATAATCCTCCTAATTAAAAGGAGTTGTTAAAGTATGAATTGTTGGTTGGGTTTAAGCATAGAGTATGCAAATAAGAGATCATATTTGGATGATTTGTTTCAAGTATACCCTACTATTCCTGA
>JAAZDU010000040.1 GCA_012512665.1 Bacillota bacterium
GCATAACCCTTCGCCGCTAAACAAGCCGTAATAGCAGCCGTCAGCGTGGTCTTACCATGGTCAATGTGACCTATAGTCCCTACGTTTACGTGAGGTTTCGTCCTCTCAAATTTCTTCTTGGCCATTTTCTTTATGCCCTCCTTGAATGGAAGAATTAGTAATTAAATATAATGATTAAATAATTAATAGATAACAAAGTTATTCAATCAAAGCTTAGATCACAAAGGCAGTAGCTAAGCATACGCCCTGCTTATAATTTTTTCCCTTAAGTTAGCCGGGACTTCTTCATAATGAGAAAATTCCATGGAAAATGTCCCCCTGCCCTGGGTATGGGAGCGAAGCTCCGTAGCATAGCCAAAGAGCTCCGCCAGGGGAACCAAACTTTTAATAATCTGGCTACCTCCCCTTGGCTCTATGCCCTCTATTTTCCCCCTCCTGGAGTTGATATCTCCAATCACTTCTCCCATGTACTCCTCAGGGACGATTACCTCTACTTTCATGATTGGCTCCAGCAGCACCGGGGTTCCCTGCGAAATACCTTTTTTAAAGGCCTGAGAGGCAGCAATTTTAAAGGCCAGCTCCGAAGAATCCACTTCATGAAAAGAGCCATCTAACAGTTTAACTTTTACACCAATGACAGGATAACCGGAAAGCGGACCATTTAAGGCAGCTTCCTTCACCCCGGCCTCTACGGCAGGTATAAATTCTTTGGGAATTACGCCGCCAACAATTTTATTTTCAAACTCAAGGCTTTTCCCGGGTTCAAGGGGCTCCACCTCTATTAACACATGACCGTACTGACCCCTGCCCCCGGATTGGCGTATAAATTTACCCTCAGCCTTGGCAGGGTACCTAAGAGTTTCCCGGTAAGCTACCTGGGGACGGCCCACGTTGGCCCCGACTTTAAAATCTCTTAAGAGACGGTCAATAATAATCTCCAGGTGAAGTTCTCCCATACCTGAGATAACGGTCTGACCTGTTTCCTCATCCACATGCGTCTGAAAAGTAGGGTCTTCTTCAGACAGCTTTTGCAAAGCAACAGCCATTTTTTCTTGATCTGCCTGTGTTTTAGGCTCAATGGCCACATCTATGACAGGTTCAGGGAAAGTGATCTTTTCCAAAATGACAGGGTTATCTTCACTGCAAAGAGTATCGCCTGTGGCGGTAAATTTTAAGCCAACAGCAGCAACAATATCGCCGGTGCGGGCCTCTGTCATCTCTTCCCTGTGATTAGCATGCATCCTTAAAAGGCGCCCGATACGCTCTTTTTTCCCTTTGGTGGGGTTGTAAATATAAGAGCCTGCCGATAGAACCCCCGAGTAAACCCTTAAATATGACAGCCTGCCAACATAAGGGTCTGACATGATTTTAAAAGCCAGGGCGCAGAAAGGAGCATCGTCATCGGCAGGTCTTACCACCTGCTCGCCTGTAACGGGAGATACTCCTGTAATAGCGTTTACATCCAGAGGCGATGGCAGGTAATAGACAATAGCATCCATTAGCATCTGTACACCCTTATTGCGATAGGATGAACCGCAAAGAACCGGCACTATTTTGGTTTTAATAGTGGCCTTGCGGATGGCGCTGCGGATTTCTTCTTCTGAAATGAGCTGCCCTTCAAGGTACTTTTCCATGATAGAGTCGTCTTCTTCTGCCAGTGTTTCCAGCATTTTATCACGGTATTTTTGGGCCAGCCGCTTATACTCAGCAGGGATTTCTTTTTCTTCGCAGCGGATTCCCAGATCGTCAGGATAGTAATAAGCTTTCATCTTAATCAGATCTATGACCCCTTCAAACTGGTCTTCCGCACCAATAGGCAATTGAATGGCCATCACCGATGCCTTTAGCTTGGAGTGCATCATTCGTAAAACATTAAAGAAATCTGCCCCCACAATGTCCATTTTATTGACATAGGCTAAACGCGGCACCCCATATTTATCAGCCTGCCTCCAAACAGTTTCAGATTGCGGCTCCACACCTTCCTTGCCGGAGAAAACACCCATTGCACCATCCAACACGCGCAAAGAGCGTTCTACCTCTACGGTAAAGTCCACGTGGCCTGGCGTGTCAATAATGTTAATGTATGCGCCTTTCCAAAAACAGGTTGTAGCAGCGGAGCTGATGGTGATACCCCTCTCCTGCTCCTGGACCATCCAGTCCATAGTGGCGGCACCATCGTGCACTTCTCCGATCTTATGAACCTTACCAGAATAAAAAAGAATGCGCTCAGTTGTAGTTGTTTTACCCGCATCTATATGGGCAATAATGCCGATATTGCGGACTTGCTTTAAGGGGTGCTCTCTAGGCATCGAAAAAAACCTCCTTTAAACAGAACAGGACAAACAAATGCTACCAACGATAGTGGGCAAAAGCTTTGTTGGCTTCAGCCATTTTATGCGTATCTTCCTTCTTCTTAATAGAATTGCCAGTGTTGTTGGCAGCATCCATTATTTCCCCTGCTAAGCGCTGGGCCATAGTTTTTTCACCGCGAGCCCTGGCAAATTGGCAGAGCCAGCGAATGGCCAGGATAATCTTGCGGTGCGAGTTTACCTCCACCGGTACCTGGTAGGTGGCACCACCGACCCGTCTCGGTTTAACCTCAAGAACAGGCGCTACGTTGCGAATAGCTGTTTCAAATACTTCCAGGGGATCCTTGCCTGTTTTTTTACCCACTATCTCCAACGCTTCGTACATAATGCGCTGGGCCAACGCTTTTTTACCATCATACATGAGCTTGTTAATGAACTTTGCTACTAAGACGCTGTTATATAAAGGATCTGGTTCAATTTCCCTTTTAGGAACCGGGCCTTTCCTGGGCAAAATACTTCCCTCCTTTTTCTTTTTCCGCTATGGTTTAAAGCTTTTATGATTTAGGCTTTTTTGTCCCATACTTGGAGCGACCTCTTTTACGATTTTCTACCCCTGCTGCATCCAAACTACCTCTAATCAGGTGGTACCTTACCCCAGGAAGGTCTTTTACCCTGCCGCCCCGCACCAAAACCACAGAGTGCTCCTGAAGATTATGACCAATACCAGGGATATAAGCTGATACTTCTATGCCATTGGTCAAACGCACTCTTGCTATCTTTCTTAAGGCAGAGTTAGGTTTTTTAGGGGTAGTAGTTGAAACCCTGGTACAGACGCCTCTTTTCTGAGGGGAACTTTCCAGGGCTGGTGCATTTGACTTTTTACTTGCCTTGGACCTGCCTTTGCGAATCAACTGATTCAATGTCGGCATACTTAATTAAGCACCTCCTTCTTTCAGGCTCATGGTATAAATATTTACATTTTTGGCAAATTATTTTTTTATATTATTTTAAAATAGCTGCAGCTGAAGCATTAACTTTAATACCGCAAGCTTTTCCCAGCTGGCTCATTTCATCCACATAACAAATTTCCACATCTTGACCCTCACAGGCTTCTACCAGAGGAGCAATAATGTGCTGGTCTGCATCCCGCGCCAGGTATACTACCTGGGCATTTCCACCTTTAATAGCTTTATTCACCTGCTTAGCACCAACAACTATTTTATCAGCAGTCTTTAATCTTTTCATCATACCCCACCTCTGAAAGAAAATCTTTCGAGGGAAAAGCACACTTTGGTATTTTATACTGGAAATGCTCAGTTGTCAATAATTTTATCTAAAATGAGGCTTTTCCCGTGGCCTTCTTCAACCCCTGCCGCACGGCCTTCATCTGTTTCAACAGTCTTTTTTTCTTTTGCTTGAAGTCTAATGCTTTCTATTTCCTGACCGTTTTTCAGGGCAGGTTTAATATTGCGGTAGCGGGTCATGCCGGTGCCGGCAGGTATTAACTTTCCTATAATGACATTCTCCTTCAGCCCCAGGAGAGGATCAATTTTGCCTTTAATGGACGCTTCGGTTAACACCCTGGTAGTCTCCTGGAAAGAAGCTGCTGAAAGGAAGGAGTCTGTAGCCAGCGCTGCCTTGGTAATACCCAGCAGCACAGGCTTGGCCGTAGCGGGTTTACCACCATTAACTATGACTTTTTCATTTACCTCTTCAAAAACAAAATGATCGACCAGTCCGCCCGGGAGCAGCTCTGTGTCCCCCTGATCATCTACCCTGACCTTCTTCAGCATCTGGCGAACCACTACTTCGATATGCTTATCATTAATATCAACCCCCTGCAGCCGGTAAACCCGCTGCACTTCCTGGAGCAGGTAGGACTGCACACCCCTTATGCCCTTGACCTTGAGCAGATCGTGGGGGTTGATCGAACCTTCCGTAATCTCATCGCCGGCATTCAGCCAATCGCCATGCCTAACTTTAAGGCGTGCGCCGTAAGGTACCTGGTATACCTTGATTTCGCCGTAATCCGATAAAACTTTGACCTCTCTTCTAGTGCGCATCTCCGAGAGATCTACCCTACCGGAAATTTCGGTTATGAGAGACTGACCCTTTGGCTTGCGCGCTTCAAAAAGTTCTTCAACCCTGGGTAAGCCCTGGGTGATATCGTCCCCGGCCACGCCACCGGTATGGAAGGTGCGCATGGTGAGCTGGGTACCGGGCTCGCCGATGGACTGGGCAGCAATAATGCCCACCGCCTCACCCACATCTACGACATATCCCGTAGCCAGGTTGCGGCCGTAGCATTTCACACAGACCCCGTAGCGAGTCCTGCAGGTGAGGACAGAGCGAATTTTAACTTTTTTAATACCAGCTGCCAAAATCTGCTCTGCCGCCTCTTCGCTAATTAATTCATCTGCTTTCACCAGCACCTCGCCTGTCTCGGGATGGCAGATATCATCCAGAGCAAAGCGGCCGATGATACGGTCCTCCAAACTTTCTATAACCTCATCCACGTCTTTGATCTCTTCAACCTCCACCCCCTGGGTGGTGCCGCAGTCTTCCTCGCGCACAATAACATCCTGGGCCACATCCACCAAGCGGCGGGTGAGGTAGCCTGAATCGGCAGTTTTTAAGGCTGTGTCGGCCAAGCCTTTGCGGGCACCGTGGGTGGAGATATAGTACTCCAGCACGGTGAGCCCTTCGCGGAAATTGGCTTTGATCGGCAAGTCGATGATTTTACCGGTGGGGTCAGCCATCAGGCCGCGCATCCCCGAAAGCTGGGTGATCTGCGATATATTGCCCCGGGCGCCGGAACGGGCCATCATATAGACCGGGTTGAACTCGTCAAGCCCTTCCAACAGCGCCTCTGTAATTTTGTCCTTGGCAGCCGTCCAGACATCTATCACCCGGTGATAGCGCTCGTCTTCGGTAATAAGGCCGTGCCTGAACTGGTTTTCGGTCTCCTCTACTTTTTTGTCCGCTTCAGCCAGGATCTGTTGCTTGGCAATGGGCACCTCCATATCCGTGATGCCGATGGTAATGCCCGCCCTGGTAGCAAAGCGGAAACCCAGCTTTTTCATATCATCTAGAATTTGGGTGGTTTTGGTATTGCCATACTTGCGGTAGCAGAGGCTAATAATATAACTAAACAATTCTTTTTTAACGGCCGTGTTTCTTGGCAGCTTTGCTAGGTATTCTTGCATATTCTGCGGCCTGTTTTCACTGCTAAAAATAAAGCCTTCCTGAATACTATTGCCAGGTTCAGCGTTGTTGATAAAAGGAAAATCGCTGGGAAAAATTTCGTTAAAAATAAGTTTGCCAACGGTGGTGATAAGCATGAGCTTGCCTCTTTTTTCTGGCGCTCCATCAAGGTATTTTGCAAATTTGAGGTTTTTCTCCACCCCCACCACTATGCGTGCATGCAGGCTTATCTCGCCTTTATAATATGCCATCATGGCTTCATATTCATCGAGGAAAAATCTGCCTTCCCCCCGAGCAGCTCTCTTCTCCACGGTAAGGTAATAGCAACCCATTACCATATCCTGGGTCGGTGCTGTAACCGGGCGCCCATCCTTGGGGTTGAGAAGGTTTTGGGAAGAAAGCATTAGTATCCTGGCCTCTGCCTGGGCTTCTGCCGAGAGGGGCACATGGACTGCCATCTGGTCCCCATCAAAATCGGCGTTGTAAGCGGTGCAGACCAGGGGGTGAATTTGTATGGCCCTTCCTTCCACAAGGACCGGCTCAAAAGCCTGAATACCCAGGCGGTGCAGCGTGGGAGCCCTGTTTAAAAGAACAGGGTGGTCTTTAATAACCTCTTCCAAGACATCCCATACCTCGGGCCTTACTTTTTCCACCATGCGCTTGGCGCTCTTAATATTGTGGGCGTGGCCATCTTTCACCAGGCGCTTCATCACAAAAGGCTTGAAAAGTTCCAGCGCCATTTCTTTGGGAAGGCCGCATTGATATAGTTTTAGCTCCGGACCCACCACAATGACGGAACGCCCGGAGTAATCGACACGCTTGCCCAACAAATTCTGGCGAAAGCGTCCCTGTTTGCCCTTAAGCATGTCGCTTAAAGATTTAAGGGGCCTGTTGCCCGGACCTGTGACAGGTCGTCCGCGGCGCCCGTTGTCAATGAGGGCATCGACAGCTTCCTGCAGCATGCGCTTTTCGTTGCGCACAATAATATCCGGGGCGCCTAAATCCAGGAGCCGCTTGAGGCGGTTGTTGCGGTTAATCACTCTCCGGTAGAGATCGTTTAAATCAGAAGTAGCAAACCTGCCGCCATCTAGCTGGACCATAGGCCTCAGGTCAGGGGGTATTACAGGGATAACATCCATAATCATCCAGCTGGGGCGATTGCCTGAGGTTTTAAAAGATTCAACAACATCCAGCCGCCTGACAGCTCTGATCTTTTTTTGGCCTGTAGTCCTTTTCACTTCCTGGCGCAGCTCTTCTGCCAACTTGTCTAAGTCTATCTCTTCTAACAGCTTTTTAACAGCCTCTGCACCCATCTCTGCTTTAAAACCTTTGCCGGCCTTAAAAAGCTCAGCATACTTTTCCCTGTACTCTCTATATTCTATTTCCGTCAGGAGCTGTTTTTTGCTGAGATAAGTTTCACCGGGATCAATGACGACATAAGAGGCAAAATAAATAATTTTTTCCAGGGCGCGGGGAGACATATCCAGCAAAAGACCCATGCGGCTAGGGATACCTTTAAAGTACCAAATATGGGAAACAGGTGCTGCCAGCTCGATATGCCCCATGCGCTCCCTGCGCACCTTAGATCTTGTAACTTCCACGCCGCAGCGATCGCAGACAATGCCTTTGTAGCGGACACGCTTATACTTACCGCAGTGGCACTCCCAGTCTTTTTGAGGGCCAAATATTTTTTCGCAAAAAAGGCCCTCCCTTTCCGGTTTAAGCGTACGGTAGTTTATAGTCTCCGGCTTTTTTACTTCTCCGCGAGACCAGGACCTGATTTTCTCCGGCGATGCCAGGCCGATCTGCAGAGCATCAAAATTATTAACATCCAAAGGGATGTATCCCCCTTCCAATTGTTTTCGTTCAAACAAAAGGTATGGTTTGCTTTTTTATCATCTTTTTTAATCGGGAAGGTTTTCCTTTAAGGATCGGCGGTTCTTACTGTTTTTAAAAAACCAGTATTCCTCTTCGTCATCGCTGTAATCGCTGTCATTATCTTTTTCCACTACTTCTTCAAAGTCAGCGAGGCTCTCTTCACCCATTTCCATCTCGCTGAAAGGATCGGAAGCGCTTATGGTCTCATCTCCCAATTCTTCTTTCGTAAAAAGGGGTGTATCCTCTAAAAGGTCTTCTTCGCCCTCTTCTTCTCCAGGCTCTTCTTGATCTTCTTCGGGTTCATCTTCCTCTGGTTCCGTAGATTCTATATTAACATCAAGCACCGGTCCCTGATCTTCCACCTCTTCCTGCATGGGAAGCTCGCCCTCTTCTTCGCTGAGAACTTTTACATCGAGGGCCAGGCTTTGCAGCTCCTTCACCAATACCTTGAAGGATTCAGGAACTCCCGGTTCCGGAATATTTTCCCCTTTGACGATAGCTTCGTAGGTCCTCACCCTGCCCACGACATCATCAGACTTAACAGTCAGCATTTCTTGTAAGGTATAGGAGGCTCCGTACGCTTCCAGAGCCCAGACTTCCATCTCACCAAAACGCTGGCCACCAAATTGGGCCTTACCTCCCAGGGGCTGTTGCGTAACGAGGGAGTAGGGGCCTGTAGAACGGGCATGAATTTTATCATCCACCAGATGGGCCAACTTAAGCATATAGACGTAACCCACCGTAATTTCATTGTCAAAAGGTTCTCCCGTGCGGCCATCATATAAAATAGTTTTTCCGTCCTCCGGCAGGCCGGCTTCCTTAAGGCAGTTCAAGACATCATCTTCGTTGGCGCCGTCAAAAACAGGAGAGGCAATATGGATGCCCAGGGTTTTGGCTGCCCAGCCCAAATGGGCTTCCATAATCTGGCCGATATTCATGCGGGAGGGTACGCCAAGGGGATTAAGGACAATATCTACCGGCGTCCCGTCGGGCAAAAAGGGCATATCTTCCACTGGTAAAATTTTGGCTATTACCCCTTTATTGCCGTGCCTACCGGCCATTTTATCCCCTTCCGAGATCTTCCTTTTTTGGGCCACGTAGACACGCACCAGCTGATTGACACCGGGAGAAAGTTCATCGCCATCTTCTCTAGAAAAGACCTTAACATCAACTACCCTGCCCTGCTCTCCATGCGGTACGCGCAGGGAAGTATCGCGAACCTCCCTTGCCTTCTCTCCAAAGATAGCCCTAAGAAGCCTCTCCTCGGCAGTAAGCTCCGTCTCCCCCTTGGGAGTTACTTTACCCACCAGTATATCGCCAGCCCTTACTTCAGCGCCAACACGGATGATACCCCTTTCATCCAGGTCCCGCAGGGCGTCTTCACCTACATTTGGTATATCTCTGGTAATCTCCTCGGGGCCAAGTTTTGTATCCCGGGCCTCTGACTCGTACTCCTCTATATGAATAGAAGTAAAAATATCATCAGTTACCAATCTTTCACTAATTAAAATAGCGTCTTCATAGTTATATCCTTCCCAGGGCATAAAAGCGACCAATATGTTGCGACCAAGGGCTAACTCGCCCATATCAGTGGAGGGGCCGTCGGCAATAATCTCACCCCTTTTTACATAATCACCCTTTTTCACAACAGGGCGCTGGTTCATACAGGTTCCCTGGTTGGAACGCTTAAATTTCTGCAAAATATAAATATCGCAACCTCGCAAAGGATAACTGGCAGCTTTGTCGCTAAAAATTTCCCTTGTCCGGCCATGAATAAGGGTGTTAGGCCCATCGGGATCTTCAGTTCTTTTGATGATAATCTCAGTGGCAGTTACTCTAATGACCCTGCCCTCATGTAAAGCCAGTACCACTACTCCAGAATCACGAGCAGCCTTAGCCTCCATACCAGTCCCCACCAGGGGAGCCTCGGTTCGTAAAAGAGGCACTGCCTGACGCTGCATGTTGGAACCCATAAGGGCACGGTTGGCATCATCATTTTCCAGGAAAGGGATAAGAGCTGTGGCCACGCTGACCAACTGTTTGGGAGAAACATCTATATAATCAATTTCTGAAGGGCTCATGGCCAATATTTCGTTTTTATAGCGGCAAACAACCCTTTTACTTAAAAATTTTCCATTTTCGTCCAGCTGGGCGTTGGCCTGCGCTATTACATATTCGTCTTCATCATCAGCAGTAAGGTAGACGATCTCATCAGTTACCCTGCCTTCTTCCTTATTGACCCGGCGGTAAGGGGTCTCAATAAAACCGTACTCGTTAATGCGAGCAAAAGTACTGAGAGAGCCGATAAGGCCAATGTTAGGGCCTTCAGGGGTCTCAATAGGGCACATCCTGCCATAGTGCGAATAGTGCACATCTCTTACTTCAAAACCAGCCCTCTCCCTGCTCAAACCACCAGGTCCCAGGGCACTTAAACGCCTCTTATGGGTAAGTTCAGCCAGCGGGTTTGTCTGGTCCATAAATTGTGAAAGTTGGCTGCTGCCAAAAAATTCTTTAATAGCCGCTATCACTGGGCGTATATTAATTAATGCCTGCGGTGTAATGGCCTCAACATCTTGGATAGTCATGCGTTCCCTGACAACTCTCTCCATGCGAGAAAGGCCAATGCGAAACTGGTTTTGCAGCAACTCTCCCACGCTGCGCAGGCGTCGATTCCCCAGGTGGTCAATATCGTCCACACTACCCAGGCCTTCATTTAGATTTATCAGATAAGAAACTGTTGCTATGATATCGTCTTTAGTAAGGTGCTTGACTTCATTGCCGGCACTTTTGTTGTTGAGAACAACGCAATTTCTGCCCTCTGCACTAACAACCTTGACACTATTAATAAAATTTTCTTCAAAAAGTTTTACAAGCTTATCATCAATAGTTGTCCCTTTTCTAGCCAGAATCTCACTGTCAGGGCTTTTTACATCCTCCGCCAGTTTGCGATTTAAGATCCTACCTTTTAAAGACAGCTTTTTATTTATTTTGTAACGGCCTACCTTGGCAAAATCATAGCGCTTCGGATCAAAAAAAAGCGACTCAAATAAGGAGCGAGCATTGTCCACATTAAGGGGCTCTCCGGGCCTAAGTCTTTTATATATCTCCAGGAGAGCTTCTTCAGAATTGTTGGTGTGGTCCTTCTCCAGGGTAGCAGCTATTCTTGGGTCGTGTTCAAAAAGCTCCAATAATTCTGCAGTGCTGCTGATGCCTACTGCCCGCAAAAGAACGGTGACAGGAATTTTTCGTGTCCGATCAACGCGGACATAGACCGCTTCATTAACATCGGTCTCAAACTCCAGCCAGGCTCCCCTGTTTGGTATGATAGTGGCGCTGTAAAGCTCTCTTCCATTATAAAGCTGTTTGCTAAAATATACCCCCGGAGAACGCACTAGCTGGCTGACAATAACTCTCTCAGCGCCGTTAATAACAAAAGTTCCATTGTCCGTCATTAGAGGGAAGTCCCCCATAAAAACTTCCTGCTCTTTAACTTCGCCGGTTTCTTTACTGATAAGACGTACCCTTACACGCAGGGGAGCAGCGTAAGTAGCATCTCTCTCCTTACATTCCTCAACTGAATATTTGGGCTCACCAAGAGAATGTCCAATGAATTCTAAAACAAGATTTTGGGTAAAATCTTTAATGGGTGATATGTCATCAAACATTTCCTGTAAGCCCTCTTCTAAAAACCAGCGATAGGAACTTTTTTGCACTTCAATGAGGTTTGGAGGCTCTAAGATCTCCTCAATTCGGGCATAAGTTCTCCTCAACCGCCTGCCCGCCTGGACCTCCTTGAACATAAAAAAAATCACTCCCCGCGCCCAATTTTATAAACCCTTAAAAAAAGGAAAGCCGCAGTATACTATAGTTTACTGCTTTGTATAAAATTATACATGGGGAAGAACCGTAGGTAGGTATGTTTAAGCAATGAACTATAATACCATAAGCAAATGCCGTTGTCAACGACCTGCGTATATTTTTGCTGTTACATTTAATATTGCAATTTAAAGTTCTTTTGGCTTACAATGAAAAAACCGGACTTTTTAAGCCCGGTTCATTGTGCTCTATAATAAAAATAGCTACTTCACTTCTACTTCGGCACCTGCTTCTTCAAGCTTAGCTTTAACAGTTTCGGCCTCTTCCTTGCTAACTTTTTCCTTAACAGGCTTAGGCACCTCATCAACCAGGGCTTTAGCTTCCTTCAGACCTAAACCTGTAAGCTCACGCACCGCTTTAATAACCTGAATTTTCTTCTGACCTGCTGCTTTTAAAATAACATCAAATTCTGTCTGTTCTTCTTCCTGGGCTTCCTCGCCAGCTGCTGCAGCAGGGCCAGCGGCCACGGCCACAGCAGGTGCTGCCGCAGAAACACCAAACTCTTCTTCGCAAGCTTTAACCAGTTCCGACAGCTCCAGCACTGTCATGCCTTTTACTATCTCCAAAACTTCCTTTACTTTATCAGACATTAAAACTTATCCTCCTTTATATATATAATATTACAATTTTTTGCTTTACGCACTTTCCTTTTTTTCTTTCACTGCCTGCAGCACATAAACAAAGTTACGCAAGTTGGCCTGCAAAACTCCCACAAAAGAGCTAAGAGGTGCTGCCAGACCGCCTACCGCCCTGGCGATTAATACTTCGCGAGACGGCAAATCGGAAAGAGCTTTAACCTCATCTTTTCCTAAAAGCTTACCTTCCAGCATCCCTGCCTTAACCTTAAGCTGTGTATGCTCTTTAGCGTACTTCATCAGCAGCTGGGCTGGTACTACAGGATCCTCAAACCCAAAAGTGATAGCCGTTTGTCCTTCTAAAAAGTCATTCAGGCTGTCCAGCCCAATATCTTTAACGGCAATCTTGGCCAAGGTGTTCTTAACAACCTTAATTTCTGCTTGCTGCTCTTGAAGCTGACGGCGCAAAAGGTTAAAATTAGAGACATTGAGGCCGCGATAATCAGCCAGGATCATAACCCTGGCCCGGGCAAACTTTTCTTTTAATTCAGCCACCTGCTGTTCCTTTTCCTGCCGTGTTGCCAAATTTACACCCCCTTCCACGCCCTGATGAAATGACTATGTGCTTTAAATAAAAAGGTCTCCGCAGAAATACGAAGACCGACAGAGTTGTTGTCGAAGCCTCGGCTGGCAGAATTAAGCCTCTTTGAAATTTGGCACCAGCATTCTACGGCGATAAACCGATTTTTTTTCTTTTAGTTTATCAAAAAAACTATTTACCAAGCATAGCCGCTTTCTGCGGGCTAATTTTAATACCAGGCCCCATGGTAGAACTTACGACAATATTGCGCAAATATTGTCCTTTGGCGGCTGGGGGTTTCGCCCTGATAAGTGCCTCTATCATGCTATAAAAATTGCGCAATAGATCATCTTTAGAAAAGGATACCTTGCCAATAGGGACGTGTATATTTCCCGCCTTATCCACGCGGTATTCTACTTTGCCAGCCTTAATTTCTTGTACTGCCCTGGCCACATCCATGGTCACCGTCCCCGTTTTTGGGTTGGGCATCATACCGCGAGGGCCAAGGATACGGCCCAGCTTGCCCACAATACTCATCACATCGGGCGTAGCTACTGCCACATCAAAGTCAAGCCAGCCCTGCTGCACTTTGGCAGCCAGTTCCTCAGCGCCCACATAATCGGCGCCTGCTTCTTCAGCTTCTTTAGCTTTTTCACCTTTGGCAAAAACAACCACCTTAACTTCCTTGCCGGTGCCGCAGGGAAGCACAACAGCGCCTCTAACCTGTTGGTCCGCATGCTTAGGGTTTACGCCAAGCCTCACAGCTAACTCCACACTCTCGTCAAAAGAAGCAAAAGCCAGTTCTTTTACCATCTCCAGAGCTTCAGCGGGGTCGTACAATGCATTGCGGTCAACCTTTTTCTTAGCATCCGTGTAACGTTTTCCTCTAGGAGCCACTTTAAAACCTCCTTGTGGTGCAAGCGAATTTATTCTCCCACATATATATTTGCTCTTTTTGCTCTATCCCTCAACCAGAACACCCATACTGCGGGCGGTTCCTTCAACCATGCGCATTGCTGCCTCAATATCGGTAGCATTAAGATCCTCCATTTTAGAAGCAGCGATCTCCCTTATCTTTTCCCGGGAAATAGTGCCAACTTTAACTCTATTGGGCTCACCTGAACCTTTATCCAGCCCCATTGCTTTTTTAATTAAGACAGCAGCGGGAGGAGTTTTGGTTATAAAAGAAAAAGACCTGTCAGCGTAAACAGTTATCTCCACCGGGATAATAAGACCGCCCTGGGCTGCAGTTTTTTCATTAAACTCTTTACAGAAGGCCATTATATTGACTCCATGCTGCCCTAAGGCTGAGCCTACAGGGGGAGCCGGAGTAGCTTTTCCTGCTGGTATTTGCAGTTTTATAACACCTGCCACTTTTTTCTTTGCCATTTTTTTCACCCCATGACTTTAAAGTTTTTCTACCTGATCAAAATTTAATTCGACAGGAGTGTCTCTACCAAACATGGAAACCATAACTTTTAACTTGTAGCGATCGTAATTAATTTCTTCAATCGAACCGATAAAATTGCTAAAGGGCCCGCCAATGACCCTGACTTGCTCTTTTAAAGAAAAGTCTGCCTTTGGCTTCGCTTCATCCATACCCATCTGCTTTAAAATCTGCGCCACTTCTTCTTCTGAAAGAGGAATAGGGCGGGATCCAGGGCCCACAAAGCCAGTGACTCCCGGCGTATTTCGTACCACATACCAAGAATCATCTTCCATTATCATCTCCACCAGGACATAACCAGGAAATACTTTGCGCAGAATAGTTTTTCGCTGACCGCCTTTGGTCTCAATTTCTTTTTCCATAGGTACCAGTACACGAAAAATTTTATCCTGCATTTCCATTGATTCAACCCGTTTGTCCAAGTTGGTTTTAACTTTATTTTCATAACCGGCATAGGTGTGTATAACATACCAATGCTTTTCCTTGGTCATTAAAGATGAAAGAAGCTCTTTTGCCCCTTTCTTCCCCCTTTACTGAAGGATAGCCCTTAAAACTGCCGTAAAGCCAGTGTCCAAAAGCCAGAAAAAGGCACCCACCACTAAGATAGTTACAATGACAATAGATGAAAAAAGGGTCACCTGCCTACGGTCTGGCCAATGCACTTTTTTAAGCTCGGCTTTTATATTATTAAATAGCTTGCGCAGATTACTGAGCCACTTCATGATCTCACTTCCTTTATCAGCCAAAGCATGATGTTTTCCATCTACTCCTCTGGCTGAAAGCTTAAAACATAAAGCTTAAGGCATTCTGCTTTAAACAGCAAAATAAAACAACCTTAGAATTAAATATTAAATAATATGGTGTTTGCTTTTATTTGGTTTCCTTGTGCACAGTATGCCGCCCACAGCGGGGGCAGAACTTCTTCATCTCAAGGCGATCGGCATTAGTTTTTTTATTTTTATTTGTAGTATAATTTCTCTCTTTACACTCTGTACAAGCTAAATGGATAGTTACCCTCAATGCTACTACCCCCGTTTTTGAATTAATACCGTCCCTCAATTTATCATACATCAAGATGAATGTCAACATAAAAGAGCTGCAAGGCCTTAAAGCATAATTATTATTATATACTTCATCAATAGCTTTCATGCAATAAAAAGCCGGGAACCTATCCCGGCTTTTTTGTTCCGGATTTTATTGTTTGGTGTTCGGCATATTACTCCTTTATACCGGTAACGACTCCGGCGCCTACTGTGCGGCCGCCTTCGCGAATAGCAAAGCGCAAGCCTTCCTCAATGGCTATGGGAGTAATAAGGGTAATAGACATGTTGACGTTGTCGCCAGGCATGACCA
>JAAZDU010000041.1 GCA_012512665.1 Bacillota bacterium
CTTTTATAGGGGCAGAGGCTACCCAAAATGTAATTTCACGGGGTTTAAAGGACGGACAGCTATTCACGAGGTTATGCCTGTTGACTCCTCGCTGCGAGAAATAATTTTGCAAAAGCCAAATTTTGAAAGGGTTAGAAATCATGCCCTTAGTAATGGTATGCAGCCTTTAATAATGGACGGAATAGGAAGGGCTGTTGCCGGCATAACTACCTTCAAGGAGGTAATAAGGGCAGCTTATTCAAGTTTTTATGACCAGTGGAACTGGGGCTGAATGTGGTGATTATTGGTGTACCTTTTTCGCCTTGAAGAATTGATGCCTTTTTTCAGAAGAAAGCTAAAAACGAAGGATTTAATGTTTTTCTCACGGCAATTAACGGCCATGATTGGAGCAGGAATTACAGTTGTGGAAAGCCTAAAGTTACTAAAAGAACAGGAACCCCATCATTTACTAAGCAAAGGTATTGAACGGGTCCAGAAAAAGGTTGAAGAAGGTTATACTCTGGCAGATGCTTTGCGTTTTCAAGGTTTTCTTTTTCCAAAGATATTTGTTAATCTGGTGGAGGCTGGGGAGCTGGCCGGAAAACTGGATGATATTTTGAGTAAATTAGCAGAACACTATGAGAAACAATATAGCTTGGAACAAAAAATTAAATCTGCTTCCTTTTATCCCAAGTTTATTTTAATAGTGCTAATTTCTGTTGTTTTGTTTATGGTAACGACCGTGCTTCCGAATTTTGTAGGGATTTATGACAGTGTAGGGGTCTTATTACCACTGCCAACAAGAGCTTTGCTTTTTATTGGAAACCTTATGGCTTCTTATTGGCATTTCTTTTTATTTATTGCTCTGATTGGTTATATAGTTTTCAATATACTGAAGCAGTTAGAAATAGTAAGGCGTTTTCAAGAAAATATTTTATATTCTCTACCAATTTATGGAATTTTGTTAGCCAAAACGGAACTGTTAAAATTTTTTAGAACTTTAAGTATTCTCTTGGTAAGCGGTGTAAATATTTTGACTGCGCTGGAACTAACGGAAAAAGCGGTGGGCAGCCAAAGGTTTGCCCAAGCTGTAAAGTATTGCAGGCAAGGGGTAAGCAGAGGTGAAGAGCTAGCAGAAGCTATGGCGAAAACTAATGTTTTCCCAAAAGTGGCTTTAAAAATGGTTGCCGTTGGCGAACAGACGGGCAGTATAGACATTATGGTTTCCAGAGCTGCTCAGTATTATGAGTCTGAAACTTCACATTTGGTGGACAGGCTAAGCTCACTGTTGGAACCTTTATTAATAATTATTATGGCCGCTGTCATCGGCTTTATTTGTTTATCTGTTTTGCTCCCCATGCTGGATATTTACCAAATACTATAGTTTTATTATTTTGATGTGTACGATATAGACTTTAATGAGGAGTGCTTGATATGTTTTTTAGAATTTTACCTTATTTTAAAAAAAAGCAGGCACAAATGGGATTTACCTTGATTGAGCTGGTAGTTGTGATAGCTATTCTGGGAATCCTGGCCACTATAGCAGTACCCCGCATTCTAAATACTCTTGATAGCGCACGAAGCAGGGCTGATGAAGCAAACGTTAACATATTGAACAACGCTATACAGATGTTTTACGTGGAAAAGGGAAGATACCCTACAAGTTTAGATGAACTTGTGGATGAATATCTAAATGAAATTCCTTCGCCTCCATCTGGTTATAGTGACTACGATAGCGCAGAACGGAAAGAAATGAAAAATGGCGCTATCGTTAAAATTAAGTAGAAAAAAGGCTTCAAAACGTGTTTATTCGAGAAAATGAAAAAGGGTTCTAGCTGATGAACATGCTGGCAAGGGAAGATGGTTTTACATTAATTGAAGTAATTACTGCTCTAGCTATCTTGGTGCTCGTTGTTGCTTCTTTCGCTGCACTTTTTACGACCAGCAATGCTTCAATATTTTATGCTGGGGAGAAGAGTAAGGCTCTTGCCATAGCCCAAGGTATCATGGAAGGATTAAAGCAATTGCCTCACGAACAACTGGTACTTTATTCGCCCTTTCAAGAAGGAGTAAAAGATGGTTATCGCTGGCAGCTTTATTTAGAACCGGCAGAAATTGCTTTTGCCCAGGATTTTATTGAAGGTACAATAGTTACTGTGGTCGTTTATTATCTCGAATCAAATTACAAAGTAAAGCTAAGTTCTTTTGTAAAAGGTCCAACCGTTTATGATTAAGTATTTATTCCAAAGAGACAGGGAAGCAGGTTTTACTCTTCTTGAGCTATTAGTTGTATTAGCTCTGTCAGGAACTGTTCTGGCTGCTATCTTTAGTTTTTATGTGCTCGGCATAAGCAATTATAC
>JAAZDU010000042.1 GCA_012512665.1 Bacillota bacterium
CCTTAAATACCATCAACACTCTGCAGAAAAGGTTAAGTACGAGTTATGAGATAGGGGCTAGTGAAAGATAAAATATTATCAACATCAAAAATACTTGGCCTCATATCTGAAAAACAGCCAGTTGCACAGAAAGAATATTACAAATATGTTAATATAAGGACAAAATTATACGAAGATAATGGATGTTTTTATTTCCCCGGAAGGGGAAAATACAGACCACCTCGCACAAATTAGTGAAGCGAAGAAAAAAATTGAAGAAATAGCCCAAGAGAGAGAACCGTCCCAAAACTTCCACATATCCGCCCTTTGTGCTCTCCTACTCTAATATCATATATTTATTATTATTTCATTAATTTTATCTACCAAGGATTCCCAGGAAAATCTTTTTATATTATCTTTTTCATTTAGTAAACAACATTGTTTATTTCTCACTTTTTCTACCTGAGTAAGTATGGCCTCTTTAAGGTTTTCTCTAAACTCAGGTAGGTCTTCTGCTAAAGGCTAAAAATAAACTCCGGATCCTGTCTTCGCCGGTAATTGAGCTATTACATGTAATATTTTCATGCTTCCTCCTGCTATAAAAAATAAATAATTTTTGAAAAAATGACCTTTCTATCAAGATTTCAACAGCTTAGGCTGTTTATCCTTTCTGTGCCCCTCCATAATTCTGATTGCTAATTCTGTGTTTCTTTCCAAGTGAACCAAATGATTTAAAAGTTCGTCTTTATTGTAAAGAATATACTTAGAAGGGAAGAATGATAGCTTTGAGGAAAAATACGGTTTTCCTGTTAAGCATGCTGGGCGCATTTCTCTTGGCGCACTTATTGTTTTTACCGGTAGCAAGCGCCGACTCCCCCGTTACCTCTACTCCTTTTTCCAATGCTTACCTGGATATGGAGATGGTACAAAAAGCAAGGTTGCTGGAAGGGGTCATGGATGAAGAGATTGCGCATTTTTTGGCTCAACCTGAAATTTCGCTGGAGGAGAAAGCAGCTGTTATCAATTCCCTATACAATTATACTAATGTTTGGGAAGTAAGGAAGAATGCCGGCATCTATACGGGTTTCATTTACAAAGCCGACCCGAAGCAGTTAGACTTGCAAGCATTAGCTGCCGATCAGCTGTTTGTTATAGGCTACTTAACTCTCCTGGATGATTACTTTTACCCTCAAAAATCGCTGCCCTTTTTAGACCTGGCAGTGGAGAAAATGCCCTCTAATTTTACGGCTGCCTTGATTAAAGCTTTGGCAGAGATGCAGCAGCATTTACTTCATTCAGAGGGGGAAAATATCTGGTTGCGGGCCAAGAAGATAATAAGTAAACCGGGGCTGGAGGAAGATCGGCTCAGGGAAGAAGCCCTCACCACTATCTTGGATTATTTGTACCTCTACCGCAGCCCACAGGACGATGTCTCCATCTTTCTTAATAATGCTTTGCTTTACGGAGCCGAGCCGGTTATTGTGGTAAAGGGAAGGACCTTGATTCCCTGGCAGGACTTATGCCGGGGCCTGGGAGCGAAAGCTGAGTGGAATGAGGAGCATAACAAAGTCACGATAACAAAGGACAATATTTCCGTCATCCTGGAATTGAAAAGCGATGTGGCCCTGGTAAATGGAGAGCCTCATCATTTAGATCAGCAGCCGGTTGCGCTTGATGATCGTTTCCTGCTTCCCTTAAGGTTTGTGAGTGAGACCCTGGGGGCTGATGTTCATTGGGATGATAAGAATAGGTCTGTTGAGATCTCTATCTTGTCTTCTTAAGGTTTTCTCAACTTTCCGGAGCTCCCCCTTATGCTCCCTGCGCTACTGGGCCCGGGCCCTTGTCAGGCCGGCCTCGGCGGCGATTTGCAGGGCCCGGCGATATTCCGCATCTCTTATCCTCCTGCCCAGCAGCGGATGGCCCACTGCCTGGTAGCAGGGCCTGTACTGGGCCATGATGTTGACGTAAGTATTCCGCGAAACCTGCTGGGCAAGAAATTCCATCACCTTTTTCGTGCCGGCCAGCCCCCCGGGGAGAACCAGGTGCCTGACCAGGAGGCCGCGGACCGCCACGCCATTTTCCCCTATAACTAAGTCCCCTACCTGCCTGTGCATCTCCTTAACG
>JAAZDU010000043.1 GCA_012512665.1 Bacillota bacterium
CTTCTGGGGTTTTTTTTCCACGCTGCTTTAAAAGAGTTTGTAGGTTATTTGCAAAAAAATCAGCTATCCTGGGGAGAACTGGAAGAAAGCCAGGTGCTGGAGATTCTTAAGCTGGTCCTGGAGGAGCTGACACCGCGCCTGCAGGGGGAGATCTTGCTAAGCTCATCCCGCTACCGCTATTTGGCGACCCGCCTGGAAAAGGCTCTGCAGAGGGCCCTGCTCATTTTGAGCCGGCAGGCGCGAGAGAGCAGTTTTCGGCCCGAGGGTTTGGAGGTAGGTTTTGGCGGGGATGGTAGCCTGCCGCCTTTGGTGATAGAAGCCCCGGGCCAGGCCAAAATGGAACTGCACGGCAGGATAGACCGCCTGGATGTGGCGCATGATGGGGATCAATGCTACCTAAGCATAATAGATTATAAGACAAAGGCTTACCCTTTGCACCTTTCTGACTTCTATTACGGCCTTAACCTCCAGCTGCTGGCCTATCTGCTGGCTGCTGTCAAAGGTTATCGCGCCAAGCTGGGCATTGAACCTATTCCCGCCGGTGTTTTCTATTTCGGTATAACCAGCGAACCCAAAACTTTTTCCAATCCCCTACCTGCGGAAAAGGCAGAGGAGCTACTTTATCAGCGCTATAGATTTGAAGGTCTGCTGCTGGAGAAAGAGGAACTGGTAAGGCTGATGGATAAAAGCATAGAGGAGAAAAGCCTGTTTTTCCCTGTAGGCTTCAAGAAAGACGGCGAGTTCACCAGGACTTCTTCTACCGTGAAATACGAAGATTTTAAACTTCTTTTCAGATATCTGGAGGATATGATGGCAAGACTTTTTGCTCAAATAGCGGCAGGTATAATTGATGTCTCCCCTTATTACAAAGGTGGCAGTACCCCCTGTGGCTACTGTAAATATAAAACTTTTTGCCGTTTTGAAGGCGGTGTTCCTGAAGGAGGCCAGTACCGCTTTTTACCCAGGAGGGATAATGCTGAAATTATGGAAGAAATCCGCTCTCTTTACCGGGAAGGAGATGAGGGTAGTGAGTGATAAGATTAAATGGACTCCTCAGCAGGAAGAAGCCATCAAAGCTTCTGCAGACAAGCTTCTGGTATCAGCCTCGGCAGGCACCGGCAAAACTATGGTTCTGGTGGAGCGGGTTTTGGATGCCCTGACCCGCAAGGAGAAACCACTGGATATAAGCCAATTGCTGGTTGTCACATTTACCGAGGCAGCCGCTGCTGAGATGAGGGATAGGATTGGTTCATCCCTGCTCTCCAGGATTAAACAGAACCCTTCATCGCCGCTAAAAGAGCAGCTGCTTCTGCTGCCCAAGGCCAGTATCTCTACCCTTCACTCTTTTTGCCTGGAAATCATAAGGCGTTATTTTTACCTGTTGGATTTAGATCCTGCCTTTAGCGTAGCGGGTGAGATGGAAGCACTTTTAATGCAGCTGGAAGCCTGGGAAGCCCTTCTTCAGAGCTACTACGACAGGGAGAATAACCAGCATTTTTTAAACCTGCTAGACAGTTACGGCGCTACCGTGGGCGATGAAAAATTGGGCGAGCTTGTTAGAAAGTTGTATAATTTTTCCCGCAGCCAGCCTTTTCCAGAAAAATGGCTGGCGGAAGTCGGCTCTTTTTATAAAGGAAGCTCCGGCAAGGTAAAGCTGCGGTACTGGTTGGACCAGCTTCTGCTCTACCTGCAGGAGGAGCTGGCTTACATGGAAAATTTGCTCTCCAGGGGAATAACACTGGCCTCTTCTCCCAATGGCCCCGCTCGCTATCTGGATAACCTGCAGCAGGAATTGGAGGGGATACAGGCCCTGGCCAGCAGCTGTCGGAACAAAAAGTGGCAGCAGTTGCGTGAAAATTGGCTTGCCTTTTCTTTCGCCCCCCTGCCGCCGGTGCGCCGGGACCAGGCCGATGAGTTTTTAAAGGAACAGGTGAAAGCCCTGCGGGATGAGGTTAAAACAATCTTTAAAAAACATGCCGAGAGCTTCTTTCTGCGCAGCCTGGAGGATTATTCCAGGGAAGTGGAGCTGGTAACGCCTTATATCGATACCTTGTTGGAATTAACAAAGGCCTTTCATGAAAGCTACAGCCAGGCCAAAAAGGAAAAAAGGCTGCTTGATTTCTCAGACCTGGAACATTATTGCCTTGCTCTTCTGGCTGAGGAAAAAAACGGCAGCTTACAGCCCTCTCCGGTGGCCAGGGAGCTGCAGCGGCAGTACCGGCAGGTGCTGGTGGACGAGTACCAGGATATTAACAGCGTTCAGGAGACTATACTGCAGCTTTTGACCTCGGGCACAGAGCACAGCCCTTCCCTTTTTATGGTGGGAGATGTCAAGCAGAGCATATACCGTTTTCGTCTGGCTGAACCCTCCCTTTTTTTAAAAAAATTCCACTCCTTTAGCACCAGAGTCGGATCGCCCTGCCGCCGCCTCCACCTCACAGAAAATTTTCGCTGCCGCGAAGAGATTGTCAAAGCTGTAAACTTTCTTTTCGCGCAGCTCTTTTCCCCC
>JAAZDU010000044.1 GCA_012512665.1 Bacillota bacterium
TCCTTCTGTTTCCCATAATATATAGAAAAATAATGCTTCCACATTACCTCTGGATAGCAAAAATCTTTTAGAAAGGAGTGTTTCTATTGGCTGGGCCAGGAATTGATCCCCAAACAGGAGAATTTTTGCAACCGGGACTTTGCCCTATCAACGAATATACAGGCCAGCGAGAGTGCCCCCCTACAACCGAAATTGATTGTCTGGTAGTAGAGAAGGTCTTTGACCAGTGCTTCAAAGAAGACGTCATCGTGAGAAATTTTGCCATCCCTACGGGACCCGGTCAACCCTGTGAAAACGTTAATCTCACCCGGGTTGACAGGGTAGAATGTCGGGTTCTCTCTGCCGAATGTGAGGTTGTAGACGTTAGCCCTCCTTTAGAAGGCAATATCAGAATTATTACCGTTAGGCAGATTGCAGAGATAGAAATTGAGCTGTGGGATGATGATCCCCCTACGCCTGTACTTCTCTGCACCTTTACAAGGACAATCGATGATTTCTTCAACCAGGTGCTGCTCTACGTGCCCCCTCCTGGGGTACTGTTCGGGCCTGCTGGAGGACCCTTTGTTTTCTGTGAAGTTGTTAACTTTACCTGCTTCTGCTCTCCTCAAACTGTGCCGCCCGGGGATCCTGTAACACAGGTTATTTGTACCGTAAAAATATGTAAAATAATTGAGGTAACGGCTTTCATTAAATTGCTAATACCAGTATACGGTTTCTGCGTACCCCAACCCTGTGAAGCTGCACCTCAACAGAAGACAATTGAATGCCCACCTATCGACGAACTATTTCCACCGCAGCAAGATGAACCTAACAACACCCTATAAATTAATTTAACTGCTTAAAAACTTGATGCCCGGCCTAAACAATATTACAAGGCCGGGCATTTTAATTATACCTGTCGCAATAAAAAGGTGCCGTAACAGCACCCCTTTTATGTAATTGTAACTATGATATGCAGTTATTTAGACTACACTAGTCAGTAAAAATTTGTACCAACAAAACGCCAGGTGTTTTGCTCAGGGGCAAGACAGCTATCCCTACCTTATTGTACTTGGTATTCAACATATTTTGCTTATGCCCCTGGGTACTGTTCTCCAGCTGAAGTTGCGCCCGTGCAACAGTACCTGCTTTGGAAAGGTTTTCTCCCGCCACACTAAATGAAACGCCAAAGCTTCTTAACATGTTACCTACGGAACCATATGTTGGAGAAATATGGCCAAAATAATCATTATCAATCATATCTTGCGCCTTGGCCCGCGCCACATCTGTCAGCCGTCGGTCTGCCAAAAGTGGAGCCGAACCATTCTCTACCCTAAACTCATTAAGCAATTGAAAAGCCTTGGCCTCATTGGCATTTAGCCAGGAGGGAGCATCAGGTAAAGGCTCGGAAGGATGTGGAGGCGGTGATGGATCTGGTTCTGGTTCAGGTTTGGGCCCAGGGATAGGCCGGGTCGGGACAGGCACAGGCGTATAACTACGCTGATTTATACTGCGTCGAGAAGGTGTGTTGTAACCGGTATCGCCCTTATTGGAATCAGAGGGCGGCTGCTGCGGGGATGGCGAAGGAGGTGGGGTGGTTGGCGAACTTGGTGGTTTTTGATATTCTGGAGGAGTTACCACCGGTGTCCGATCCCTTGAAATAGAAGACCTAAAAGCTTCCGCTGCCTGGTATGGCAGAGCAGCAAGAAAAAGGGTGAGCACCAGCATAATACATAATAAAGATTTTGTTTTCTTCATTTTAATCCTCCCCGTTTTTTCTTAAATTATATGGGCTTACATATTATTATACAAACTACTAATATTTGTATGTCGTAGAAAAAAAGGGGTAATTGCTGCCCAAGCAGCTAATGAAAACCTTTTTTTGTAATTATTTTACCTCATGACAAAAAAAGGAATAATAATCCTTCTTTTCAAATATCTATTTAGTGCAACA
>JAAZDU010000363.1 GCA_012512665.1 Bacillota bacterium
AAACCATTTTCGTTGAAGCGAGAAAACGTTGACACAGTTCTGGACACGCCATCATCTCCATCCTGTTACTCCTTAAAGGATAGCAGGGCGAAGACAGGGCTTCTGTCGAAGGCAGTTGGACCCACATTCAACTTATCTAAATAATTCGAAGGAAACAGAAAAACCCTACAGGAAATTGTAGGGTTTTGTCAACTTATTTTGGTAGCGGCGGCTGGATTCGAACCAGCGACTCTACGGGTATGAACCGTATGCTCTGACCAACTGAGCTACGCCGCCATGACAATGCTTATTATACAAACACCCAGCCGGGATGTCAACCCCGTGAGGGAAACAGGACTGTGTCAAGTAGTGTCGGGTTCTTTCTTGGTTCCCAAAGTGGTTTCGCGATGAAAGACACTGAAAAGCGATTCAAAACTCGGTTTGCTCATCAAAGAGCTGTTGCAGACATCTAGGATGTTCGTTTTGCCATAAAATGGGAGTCGAGATGCGCAAAGGCTCTGTTAGGCCCGCATGCATCGGTTAACTCAGAAAACGTCTACGAAGTTCAGGCGGTTGAATAGCTTCGAGAACCCCCGGGTCCCATGGCTGCTGGCAGGAAACGTGCCTCTTCTGATACCGGTGCTGCCGCTTTCAACGGGCTTCACCATGCGGCCCACACCGGTTGTTACTCTATCCAAGAGCCACTCCTCTTTTTCGCTCAGAGTACGGCAGATGTTCTCGTGCAGCGTTCCTTCGAACAGGTGAATTTGAGTCGTTAGGATGGCTTCTACGCCTTTTAAGGCCCAAGCCCGGCCTCGTTTGCCCGTGCGGTTCTTGAACTTGTTCACATTCGATTCCGCAGACCCCAATCCGCGCCATTCTTCGGGCACTTCGATGTCTTGGTCTCTCAAGCGCTTTCGGTAGTCCACTATGTACTCGTGATTCTCTAAGAGACATTCTCGAAGCTCTTCTAGCTCTTCCTTCTTGTTTGCGTCTGAGCAGGAGGCCCAAGCCTCTGTTACTACCCAGATCAGTTTCATCATATCGTTAGATCTCAGGGCCTTAAGAGCTTTCTTCAACCTCTTTTTGTCCCACAGCAGGGCAGAGTGAACGTCTCGAGTTATGTGAAAGCGGTCGTATTGGTACATGCCCTTGCCAAAACTCTCGGCCCCTTTGCGGATCCACTCTGCCCCATCGCCGTTGAAAATGATCCGTGTCTTGTCAATGTTGCGGTACCTAGTACTAAGCACACCCCGGGCATGCTCCCAGAACTCTTCCGCCTCCTGAAAGCCGCAGATGTAGGTGGGGTTAACCAGCCTGTAATCGGGTTTCTTGCCATTGTGCCGCGGAGCCCAGCCTTCGTGGAAGACAATAAGCTTGGCCTCACGCCTGTGGCTTGGTCTTCCACTCTTTCTGTTCTTCTGAATCTTGACAGAAAAACTATCCACCTCAGCGAACAGGATCTGGACTTCTTTTTTGCCATCTTCCGTTACTATCTTGTTGTGCTGCTCACGTTCGCAGGCGGCCCCCACTTCCAACAATGCCTGCCTGATCGCTTCATGGCTAACCACTTGGGCGCCAAACAAGTCCGTTAACCGATCACGCGCATCACGATATGAAGGCCCTTTAGTTGCCCAGGTCACACCAAGTTGAAGCAGGCCTGGCCCGATGGTCTTCTTCGGTTCCAGATCAAGCGCTTCATCCAAAAGATACACCCAGTCGCTCTTCTGCTCATCCCGGTAGTACCGCCGTTTGAAATCAACGCTGCCGACCAGAGTCTGGATAGAACGTGGATTCTTCTCCTTATTCGTGTAACGGGCCTTGTCGCGTCCTTTCATCAATTCCTTGTCAACTCGTTCAAGGACTTCCGCCATCAGATGTCGAAAGACTTCTAATGTAGACTGCCAGAGCAGTTTCTCCAGCTGTTCGAAGTTCAGTTTCCCATCCACAACCCTTTCGACTAGTACAGATAACATTTTGAGGCCTTAC
>JAAZDU010000045.1 GCA_012512665.1 Bacillota bacterium
GCAAAAAATACAATCTTTCACTAAAGCCACTCCTTTTTTTTCAAACTAGGGCAAGCCTTTTGCTCTTTCTAAGAGACTGAAAATGAGAAAACCTTTATATAAAAGCTTAAAAAAAGCTTCTTTTTATTAGTATTTTAAACCTGTGTAATCATTATTTCTAGACAGCACCCCTTTTCTCCTGCCCCGCGCATAATTTGGAGCAGTCTTTTTTACTTTCTTACTTTTTGCTATAATAAAGATTCAGGGAGAAGGTGCTTAAATGCAAAGGCAGCTAACTATTGAGGAGGCACTTCAATTACCTGACGCCCTTTTTATTGATGTGCGCTCCCCGGCTGAGTATGAGAAAGAACATATTGCAGGCGCCATTAACATACCTCTTTTTGATAACGAGGAAAGGAAGCGCATTGGCATCCTCTACAAACATATTAGCAAGGGAGAAGCGCAGAAAGAGGGTTTAAAGATTGCTTCCTCTAAACTGCCAGCCCTGGTCCAAGAGATAGAAAAAGCATCCAGCGGCCGCAAAGCAGTCCTTTATTGCTGGCGGGGTGGCATGCGCAGTAAATCAATTTCTCATATTCTAGATTTGTTAAATATCCCATCCTATCACCTGCTGGGAGGATACAAAGCTTACCGGCGGTACATTTATCAGGCACTACAAAACTATAAGCTTAATCAAAAACTTGTTGTGCTGCACGGGTTAACAGGGGTCGGCAAAACACGCCTTTTGCAGATGCTGAAAGATGACGGCCAGCCTGTACTGGACCTGGAAAGCCTGGCGGGGCACAGGGGTTCTGTCTTCGGTCACATCGGCCTTCCGCCGCAGACAAGCCAAAAAAATTTTGATGCGCTGCTTTACCAGGAATTGCAGATGCTTTCCCCATACCCGTACTGGATTCTAGAAGGAGAAGGCAAAAAAATAGGCAATATCTTTCTTCCTCCTTTTTTAGTGAAAAGTATGTTAGAAGGGTACCACCTTCTCCTGGAAGCTCCCCTTGAAATAAGGGTTTCCCGTTTGGTAGAAGAATACACTCCTCTTACGGAAAAAGATAAAAAAAAGGCTTTTGAAGCCCTCGCAACGCTGGCTAACCGCCTTGGCCAAAAGCGTATCGATATTATGAAAAACTATTTGAGAGAAAACAAGCTGGAACAATTTATCGCCGAATTATGCTGTTATTATTATGATCAGCTTTATCATGATTCCAAAAAATCTAAAAACCTGTTTCATGCTGTCATCGATGCTTCCTGCCTTGATGAAGCCGCGGACAAGGTTAAAAAATTTATAAAGAATAACTTGCAGCAATAAAAAGGAGGAGAAGAAAATGAACGTCTATGATCGTGCTCATGCCCTGGCACGTGCCATCAAGGAATCACCCCAATTAAAAAAGTACCAGGAGGCCAAGGAGCGTTTAGATAAAGATTCTGCCGCTAAAGAAATGCTAACCGACTTCAGAAAAAAACAGATGGAAATGCAAAAACAAAAGTTGTCCGGCTTGGAAATATCTGAAGAACAAAAAGAACGCCTCTCCAAGCTTTATGAAATTATAAATATGAACTTAACGGTTAAAAACTTTTTGGGCGCTGAAAATCAGCTGCTTGTTATGGTTCAGGATATTTACAAGATTATCGGCGAACCCTTAGCCGATACACTGGGCCAAGGACTATCTCCCCTGGAGAAGGAAAACGATGAAGACAAATAAGCTTGACACCCTGCTCATGGATCTGGACGGCACCCTTTTAAAACTGGATATGGATTCTTTTTTGCCCAAATACATGGACGATGTGGCTGCTTTTGTTAATTACGACGGCGGGAAAAAACTTTTCTTGAAAGCCTTCTGGACGGCCAGCCTGGCCATGGTAGAGGATAGCAACCCCCAAAAAACAAATGAAGAAGTTTTTTTTCATACCTTCTGCTCCTTGGTTGGCAGCTCCAGGGAAAAATGGCAAGTTTTATTTGAGAGGTACTACCGCGAACGATTTCCCCTCTTGGGGGAATTATCCACCTTCGACCCTGTCTCAGTGAAAATTGTAGAAGAAGCCAGGAGAAAAAATTTTTTCCTCGTCCTGGCTACAAATCCTGTTTTCCCCAGGGTGGCCATTGAAGAACGCTTAAAGTGGGCCGACCTTAAAAGCCATGATTTTGATTTTATTACCAGCTTTGAAAATATGCATTTTTGTAAACCAAATCCAGGCTATTACCGCGAAATCTTGCAAAAAATCAACAGGTCCCCCCAACAGTGCCTGATGCTAGGTAATGACGCTGTTGAAGATATGGCCGCAGGAGAAATCGGGATTACTACCTACCTAGTAGAAGACATGCTGATCGAAAGCAAAAAACAGGCGCCGAAATATGACTTTAGAGGTACTCTGCAAGACTTTCTATCTTTTTTGCAGGATCTTCCCCCTGCCCTCTGACACCCAGATGGGCACCTTTAATTTTCTTCACTTTCTGACTCAGTTTCAGCTTCTTCCTTAGCCATGACCGGTATCTGGTGTGAAAGCACTCTTCCTTGCTGGTCAACAAAAACCCAGAACCCTTCTTCCGTGCCGATGGCTTCCCTATCAACAGTGATTACATGGTAGTAATTTTGACGTGGCGCTACTGTTACTCTTACTTCCTGCCCTTCTCGGCCATCTTCCAAATTAATTTTTTCTATTTCACTGTTGACAGCAAAAATTGCCATCTCCATTTCTGCATTAAAGGGATAATCGGGCAGGGGCAAGTTGAGCTCCTGGGCAAGACGGTGCCAATCCTCATAACTGGTTACTACTTCAAAATAAGTATCGGGTAGTAACTCTCCCCAGTCAGTAGTAGTAAAGTGCAAGGCGCCATCTTCTTCTTCCAGAGGGGGAACAGTTACCGGGGTAGCACGAAAAAAATTATCATACACTGAGAGCCCTACTAATAAAACCAGCAAAAAAAGCAGAGGTAAAAATCTCCGTGCTTCAATAACAAAAAATTTTCTACCTTTCATAAAACCCTCCCCTTGTTGCCTGATACCGGCAGCTATTTTTCCCGTTGCCTAATTCATATGGCGGGGAGGGGATTATTATGACTTTTTTTTACTTCCTAAGCGGGTTAATTATTTCTCCCACAAAATAATCTTTTTTATCCTGAACAAGCTTTACCAACCAAACTTCTCCCCGGGAGGCATCTGGAGCATATACCCTAGTTTTTACATATTGCTCTGTTAAACCCTCTAAATAATTTCCTTCTTTACTTTCAAAAAGGACAGTTACCATTTTACCCTGCAGTGAGCGACGGTATCTTGCTTCCAGCTCTTTGCCCAGCGCTATCATCTCTTTACTCCTTTTTTCTTTTTGGACAGCAGGAACTTGTTGCGGAAAAGAGGCAGCAGGAGTATTTTTCCTCGGGGAATACTTAAAAACATGCAGGCGGGCAAAGGCAACTTCCCTTACAATTTCTTTAGTATGCAAAAATTCCTCTTCGCCCTCCCCCGGGAACCCTACCATGATATCAGAAGTGAGGGCAACACCAGGCAATTGCTCTTTTAAATAGTCTGCCAGCATGACAAAGTGAGAAGCACTATAGGGCCTGTTCATTTTTTTTAGAATATTGTCGTCACCGCTTTGCAAAGGAATATGGAGATGGCGGCAAACCTTGCCGTTATTTTTTATTAATTGCACTAGCTCCTGCGTAATATCCCCAGGCTCCAGGGAGCTGAGCCGGATGCGAAAAAGCCCTTCAATTTTTACCATTTCTGCCAGCAACTGCACCAGGTCAAAAGTCCCGAAATCAGAGCCGTACTTTCCCAGGTGGACACCTGTTAATACGATCTCCTTATAGCCCGCAGCTACTATTTTTTCTGCTGCCTCCAACGCCTTTTCCAGGGCAAGGCTCCTTACCGGCCCCCTAGCATAGGGAACAATACAGTAGCTGCAGTATTCCTGGCAGCCTTCTTGAATCTTTATAAAAGCTCTGGTCCTCTCCTGCTGTCGATCCCAGGGCAAGTGATCTAAAAAAACCTGTCTTTCTTCCCGCGTATCAGCAAAAAAAGGGCGGACCGCCACTCTTTTACCTACTTTTTCCTTAATAGCCTGTGGGAGCCGATGCCTCTCCCTAGTTCCCCACACCAGGTCAACCTCTTCTATGCTTGCCAGCTCCTGCGGAGCCACCTGAGAATAACAGCCAACAGCTACTATCATCGCCCCGGGGTGCCGCCTTTTAGTCCTCCTGATAACCTGCCTGGACTTGCGATCGCCAACGTGGGTAACGGTACAGGTGTTAATAACATAAACATCAGCCTCTTCCTGGGAATCAACCACCTGAAACCCTTCCTGGCGAAATACACCTGCCAGGGCCTCTGTATCAGCGTAATTAACTTTACACCCAAGAGTATGAAAGGCCACTCTTGGAACTTTTATTTCTTTTGAACCCGGCATCGACTCACCTCATTAACCTAAATCTCCATGCTGGAAAAGGGATATGCTAAGAGCTACCAGAGAAGCTGTTTCCGCCCTTAAAATCCTTGGGCCCAGGCCTACAGTCCGCCATCCCCGGCTTTTAAAATATATAATCTCCTCTTCGCTGTAACCGCCTTCAGGGCCAACAGCAATAACTGCTTTACTTAAGTTATTATCACCGGTATGCGTTTCCAGTAAAGCTTTTTTAAAAGTATTTTCTTCTTCTTTTTCCCAGCAAACAAAACGCGCCTTAACATCTGCAAACATCCCTGTCAGCTCTTCCAGTTGAACGGGCTTAAACAGTTCCGGGAGAAATGACCTGTGAGATTGGGCAGCTGCAGACTCAATAACAACTTTCCACCGGTCCATCTTTTTATGTTGTTGGTCGGTATGCCAGCGCTTAATAGTTCTGGAAGAGATGAAAGGCACTATCCCTGCCACCCCTATCTCTACAGCCTTTTGTATGACAAAATCCATTTTATCGCTTTTAAGAAGGGACTGCGCCAGGTAAACCTTGAGGGATGGTTCAGTAACAACAGTAAGCGAACCCTCGAGGCAGACAGCAGCTTCCCGGGGGGAGGCAAAGGTTAACTGCCCCCTCCATGCTTTCCCCCTGCCGTTGCAGACAATAACAGGATCACCTTTTTGCAGGCGCAAAACTCGGATTAAGTGATGGCGCTGCACTTCATTAAGCTTTTTTATTAACCCTTCTTTTAAAGGTTCCATCAAGTACACCCAAGGTATCAGAAAATCCACCTTCTTTTGAAATTGTCCTTGTTGTCCTTGTACACTTTTTCTACCAATTTTAACCTGGACAAATAGCAGGGGATAAGATAAAATCACAAGTAGAAACGTGTGTTCGATATTGCAGGAGGTTGGCTGTGTATTCCCTTACCACTTTTTCGCAGATAAAAGACAACTTAGCCGCACTCATACCTGTTTATACCAATCAGGGTGGGAATTCAACCCTTATTATAACTAAAGGCGGCAAAGAATTGTTGGATGAACGAACAGTAACCTGGATCTTGCACAAGATTGCCCAGCTTTACTTCTTTAATGTTGAGGCAGCCAGAGATCACTACGGTTCCCTGCTGGCCAAAGCCAAAAATATCCCTTTGCCTTTTTCTCTCGGCCTAACTATGATACCCCTGCCTCTTAGAAAAGCCCGTGTGCGGGGAGATAAGACAACGGGCTTCCTGGTGCTGGAAGAGATAGAAAGTATAGAACCCGGAAAAAAGGAAACATGCGTTACCCTACGCTGCCAGAAGCAAATCCCTGTTTATCTTTCCAGCAAAGTAGCGGAACAGAGGATTAAAGAAGGAAAGCTGGTGCAGCAGCTCTTCACACACCAATTCCTTCCGGGCTACACTTTAACATCAGACACTTTTGCGCCTGGAGGCCAGCAGCTAGTGGCAGAAAAAGAGGAGATGGAATACCTGGCTAGAACTTTTGTGCAAATATTGTGGCATAAGGCTTCACATCTAAAATAATCAAGGAAAAACAAAGGGGGGTGTTACTTACCCCCCAGGGCGTCTTTCATCTTATGCAGGAAACCTTTTTCTCCCCTTCTGCCTGCCTCATCATCTTTTTGTGCTTCGTCTCCGCCTGATGCCCTGGCAAAATCCTGGAGCAGTTTCTTCTGTCTGAGGCTTAACCTGCGGGGTACTTCTATTTTTACCTTGACCAAAAGATCCCCCCGTCCAAATCCTCTCAGGCGAGGGACACCTTTGCCCTTCAGGCGAAAGACGGTATCAGGTTGGGTTCCCTCGGGTATCTTCAACTTGGCAACCCCGTCAAAAGTATTTATTTTTACTTCTGCCCCCAGAGCGGCCTGCACAAAACTTATATTTAACTGCAGCAACAGATCATTGCCGCGGCGCTTAAAATCAGGGTGCTCTTTAACCTGTATAACAACATATAGGTCTCCCGGAGGTCCGCCCCTAAGTCCTGCCTCACCCTCACCCTGCACTTTGAGCCTAGAACCGTTGTCTACCCCTGGGGGAATTTTAATTTCAATGGTGCGCTTACGGTAAATTGTGCCCTGGCCTTTGCAGTCTGGACATGGTTCTGTAGCCCTTTTACCGGTGCCACCACAGTAGTGGCAGGTTTTAACATTCATAAAGCGGCCAAAGGCAGTCTCTCTCACCACCTGCTGGCGGCCTGTGCCGTTGCAGTGCGGGCAGGTTTCCTGATAACCGCCTTTGGCGCCGGTCCCCCCGCAGCTGGAACAATTTTCGTGGCGAGGCACGGTGATAGTCGTTTCCTTACCCCTGATAGCTTCTTCCAGGGTAATTTCTAGATCATAGCGCAGATCGGCCCCTCTTTGGGGTGCACTGTAGGATCGCCTCTGTGAAGAGGCAAAGCCGCCGCCAAAAAAACTATCAAATATATCATCCAGCCCACCAAAACCAAAACCTTCAAACCCACCAAAACCGCCGCCGCTAAAGGCATCTTCAGTATGCCCAAAGCGGTCATACTGCTGCCTCTTTTGGGGATCGCTTAAAACATCGTAGGCTTCTTTGACCTCTTTAAACTTTTCTTCAGCATTTTTATCGCCAGGATTGACATCAGGGTGGTACTTACGGGCCAATGTCCGGTATGCTTTTTTTATCTCATCCTGGGAGGCTTCCCTGTTTACCCCTAGGATTTCATAGTAATCCTTCTTGGCCATCAACTTACAACCCCTTAATATACAATATACGCGGCTGCAGCAAGGAGCTGTTGCTTAAAACAACAACAGCCTCGCTATAAAAAGAACGCTGTCGTCCTTATAGCTCTACAGAATACTTAGCCACAGTATTATAATACTTTATTATTTTTTGTTCTCTTTTTCTTCATCATCAACAACTTCGTAATCCGCATCAACTACCTCACCATCACCTTTATGATCGCCTGCTTGCTTTTCTGTTTTCTGCCCTGCCTGCTGCTGTTGACGCTTTGCTTCTTCGTACAGCTTTGAAGACAGCTCATGCAGGTGGGAGCTAAGCTCCTCTTGAACCCTCTTGATGGCAGCAACATCATCTTTTTCCGCCGTCTCTTTTAATTTCTTGATAACAGCCTCAACTTGCTCTTTCTTACTCTGGTCAATTTTTCCTCCAAGTTCACGCATTGTCTTCTCCGTGGAATAAATGAGGGCGTCCGCCTCGTTGCGTGCTTCGACTAGTTCTTTGCGTTTTTTGTCCTCTTCAGCAAATTTTTCAGCCTCTTTTACCATTCTCTCTATTTCTTCCTCATCCAGGCCGGAAGAGGCCGTAATAGTGATCTTCTGTTCCTTCCCGGTGCCGAGGTCTTTAGCTGAAACATTAA
>JAAZDU010000046.1 GCA_012512665.1 Bacillota bacterium
CAACCAGAAGCTCCATCAGGCCGTGCCCCATCACCACCAGCGGCGCTGCTACAATGCCTTTCTTAAGCGTATGCTCGGCAACTACCGCTGTAACCGGGCCGGGCATAAGCGCTCCGGAGAGGCCGACGAGAAAGGCTGTGGAAAATAATAAAAGCAAATCCATCTAATTTAATTACCGCCTTTATAACAAAACCATAATGGAAAAAACTTAATCAAAGTCATGGTAACATAGAAAGGCTATTTTGAACAGAATAAAATTTATTTCCTAATTTGTTTTCAAATTAAATTCCCATAATAAAAGGGTAAACTTCCATGGATTCCCATGACAGTTTACCCTTTATTGACAAACCGCTCCTGCTCTTTCTTTCTTAAATACTGTTTGCCTATGACTTTTTTAACTATAATATCTGGTCTGCCAGCTTAAGAGCTTCGTCAACAACATCCATACCGAAGTTAAGTTCCTTTTCCTTGATTGAAGTCGGCGGGGCAATAAACAGGTAATTCCAGCGGATGTAAATATAGACTCCCTTTTCCCTCATGAACTTATTTATCTCGCCCATGATGCCGGGATCGGGGCCGTTCCAGGGAGCAAGGGGTTCTTTTGTTTCCCTGTCTTTTACCAGCTCAACCGCCGAAAAGAGCCCGATAGAGCGGACATCGCCCACAGAAGGGTGTTTCTCTTTTAATTCCTGCAAGCGGTTTTTCAGGACCTCGCCCATCCTGGCTGAGTTTTCAATCAGTTTTTCTTCTTCGTATACTTCAACAGTTGCAACGCCGGCTGCACAGGCTAGCGTGTGGCCACTGTAAGTCAGGCCACACCAGAGCATATTGTCTTCAAAGTGCTGGGCAATTTTGTCATTGACCACCACCGCTCCCAGGGGGACATAGCCCTGCGTAATGCCCTTGGCCATAGTCATTATATCGGGAACAACATCCCAGTTATCCACACCAAACCATTTACCCGTCCTGCCCCAGCCGGTCATAACCTCATCGGCAATAAGCAGAACACCAAACTCGTCGCATATCTCCCGAATGCGGGGCAGGTATTCAGGCGGCGGTACAAAAACACCGTTGGTACCTGTCACAGGTTCTAAAATAAAAGCAGCTATCGACTTTGGATCCTCGTAAAGCATGACCTCCCTGACGTGTTCGGCGCACTCCAAACCACAGCCGGGATAGCTTTTACCAAAGCTGCAGCGGTAGCAGTACGGTTCAAAAACATGCACAACCCCGGGGATACCGGGCTCCACCGGCGGGCGGCGTGGATCGCCGGTGAGGCTAATAGCACCATAAGTGGCCCCGTGGTAAGAGCGATAGCGGGCTAATATTTTAAAGCGTCCGGAGTAGAGGCGGGCAATTTTGATGGCATTGTCATTGGACTCTGCACCACCCAGGGTAAATAAAACTTTATTGAGATCACCGGGGGTATGCTGTGCAATCTTTTGGGCGAGCTTTGCCCTGGGCTCACTGGCATAGGAAGGGGCAATATAGCACAGTTTTGCTGCCTGCTCCTGAATGGCTTTGACAACCTTGGGATGCTGATGTCCTATGTTGGTGTTGATGAGCTGTGAAGAAAAATCGAGATATTTTTTTCCTTCCCTGTTCCAAAACCAGCAGCCCTCTCCCCCCACTATTTCTTCATAAGTATTATCCCGTTGGATGGACCAGGAACGCAAAACATGGCGGCGCTCTAACTCCCCGATGCTAGCCATAATGATCCTCCTCCCTTTCAAATAAATTCTTGTTCATTGATGGCTTATGCCGCCTCTCCCCTCCAGCCATTACTGGCCACTTGTATGCCGGGGATAGGCCTTACCCGTCATGGATTCTACCTCTATCACTGCCAGGTTGACCCTGGCTAACTGTTCCTTAGAAAACCTAGGCCAGTCGCAGCTGCCAATATATTTTTGCGCCAGTTTACCCAAATACTCCTGTTTTTGGTCACTGTCTTCTACCAGGCGCACTTTGCCAAAAGCAATAACGCTGCGGTACTGGACATTATATTTGCAGGGAGAGACCCCTTTTACAATACCCTTAACATCGTCAACCTGAAAACAAACCTGCTTATTTTCCCGCATGTAATCTAACTTTTGCCCCTCCAGCCCGCAGTGGAAGTAAATAGCCCTATCTTCATAGTAAAAGCATAAAGGCACTACATAAGGCTTTGAGCCTTTAGCAAGGCCAAGCCTGCCAAAATTAGCTTCCTGCAGCAGCTTTTCCATCTCCTTGTGTTCCATTTCTATATCCCCTTTTTTTATTTATTTTAATAGTTTAGCCTCCGGAAATATAAGGCACAACTGTTATTTCGTCTCCGGAGTTAAGTTTTTGCTCAAGCTTGGCATGCTTTCCATTTACAATAAATTCTGCTGTTAGATAACCTTTTTGCTCATCCACCAGAGG
>JAAZDU010000047.1 GCA_012512665.1 Bacillota bacterium
CGGCTATGGTATGCAGTTGATGGTACGAACCCTAGGAGGAAAGGTTTTTTCTACAAAAAAACAGTGGTTTAGTAAAGCTACATTACATATTAAAAACAAGGGCAACCTATTAAAAGGCCTGCCTTCCCGAATCATTGGCTGGATGAACGAAGGCGTTCTCGTACAGGAGCCGCCAGCTGGGTTTAGTATTTTGGCCGGCAGCAGCACATGTCCTGTAGCAGCTATGGCTGATGAAAAACGAAAACTTTTTGGGTTAAACTTCCACCCCGAAGTAGCTCATACTTCCCAGGGCACTGATATTTTAAAAAATTTTCTTTATGATATCTGCGGCTTCCGCGGAGACTGGACCATGGAAAGTTTTATTGGCGAAAGCGTGAGCTCTATCAAAGACAGGGTAAAGGATAGCAAAGCTGTCTGCGGTCTAAGTGGCGGAGTTGATTCAATGGTTGCTGCTTTGTTAACGCATAAAGCTATCGGAGATCAACTGACTTGTATCTTTGTAGACCACGGGCTTCTGCGCAAAGGAGAAGTTGAGCAGGTTAAGGAAATTTTTGAGAAAACTTTTAGGGCAAAGTTAAGAACTGTAGACGCTTCTGCAGAGTTTTTAAAGCTTTTGCATAATGTGGCGGATCCAGAAGAAAAACGTAAAATTATAGGTAGCCATTTTATCAGAGTGTTTGAAAGAGAGGCTTCTTCTCTAGGCAAAATAGATTTTTTGGTTCAGGGGACTCTGTACACGGATGTGGTGGAAAGTGGTACCGCCGCTGCGGCTACAATTAAATCTCACCACAATGTAGGAGGGCTTCCTGAACGGATGCCTTTTGAGTTGGTCGAGCCTTTAAGGCAGCTATTTAAAGATGAAGTGCGCGAGGTGGGTAGACTGTTGGGTTTGCCCGATGGTATTATCTTACGGCAGCCCTTTCCTGGCCCTGGCCTGGCCATTCGGGTGCTAGGGCCTGTGACAAAAGAAAAATTAGATATTTTGCGGGAAGCAGATGCTATTGTAACCGAGGAAATAAAAAATGCTGGTTTATATGAAGAGATCTGGCAATCATTTGTAGTGTTGCCGGAAATCAAAAGTGTTGGCGTAAAAGGAGATGAAAGGACTTATGACTATGCTGTTGTCCTGCGAGCCGTTGAAAGCAAAGATGGTATGACGGCTGACTGGGCAAGACTACCTTATGATTTACTAGAGAAAATATCTTATAGAGTAGTAAACGAAGTGCCCCAAGTAAATCGGTTTTTATACGATCTTACCCCTAAGCCGCCAGCAACTATTGAGTGGGAATAACGTTTTTTCCATATTAATGTTAAGAGATAGGAGTGATGCTATACAGTTACGCAGTTAGTTACTAAATTTTATTCATGGCAAAACATTAGTAAAAACACTAGCTGGAGGTGTTCACTTGGAACATTTTTTTAAATTCAAAGAAAATGGTACGACACTCAGGACAGAAATAGTGGCAGGAATTACTACCTTTATGACAATGGCCTATATTATTTTTGTAAACCCAGGTATTCTGAGCAATACCGGTATGGATTTTAATGCTGTTATGACGGCCACAGTACTGGCAGCGGGTTTAAGCTCAATTATCATGGGGCTTTTTACCAACTATCCTTTTGCCTTGGCCAGCGGTATGGGTTTAAATGCTTTTTTTGCTTTTGTTGTTGCACCTATTGCAGGCTGGCGAGCAGCTCTGGCCGCTGTCTTTATTTCAGGTGTTTTCTTTTTTTTGCTCTCTCTGTTTGGGTTTATTGAAGCCATTGATAGAGCGATCCCTGTTTCTTTAAAGAGGGCTATCTCTACTGGAATCGGCTTTTTTATTACTTTTATTGGTTTACAGAATGCCGGTATCATCGTAGCCGATGAAGCCACTCAAATTACTCTTGGTAATTTGACAGATCCAGGTGTACTTTTATCTCTTGTAGGCCTTGCCTTTATAGCCATTTTAATGGCACGTAAGGTTAAGGGTGCTATTTTAATTGGTATTCTTATCACCACCGTTGTCGGTATGTTTATGGGGATAGCAGATACACCTGCCAGTATTAGAGATATCGTAGGCACTCCAGCCAGTTTAAGTCCCATCTTCTTTCAGTTAGATTTTGTAGCTGCTATAAAAGAGCTTGGCTTTATGCTTATATTTGCCTTTACTTTTGTAGATCTTTTCGACACTATGGGGACCCTTATGGGTACAGGAGCCAGGGCAGGATTTTTAGATGAAAAGGGACATTTGCCCCGCATAAAAAATGCAATGCTTGCCGATGCTTTTGCTACTATGTTAGGTGCAGTTCTGGGTACCAGCACTGTTACCACTTATGTGGAGAGTACAGCGGGAGTATCGGAAGGAGGCCGCACCGGTTTAACTGCCATTGTGACAGGTGTTCTCTTTTTGCTGTCCTTATTCCTGGCACCTCTTGCAGGGTTGGTGCCTTCCCAGGCAACAGCACCTGCGCTGATCATAGTAGGAGTATTAATGGCAGGTTCTGTTACTGCAATAGATTTTGAGGATTTTACAGAAGCATTTCCAGCTTTTCTTACAATTGCTTTTATGCCTTTTGCCTATAGTATTGCTGATGGTATTGCCATTGGCTTTTTAGCTTACCCTATTGTAAAGCTGGTTGCGGGTAGGGAGAAAGAAGTACACTGGCTTGTTTATATTTTAGCTTTTATTTCGCTCATACATTTTTTCCTTTAATTAAATGCGCAGCCAACCATTAAAAAGTTTCTTTAATCTTCGGGGTTGGCTGCTTTATTTATCCATTTTCTTAGAAGAAAGAAAGGTGTTTTTACTTGGATAATACAAAAGCCAAAGTGCTAGTTGTAATGGGCAGTGATTCTGATTTGCCGGTGATGCAGGACTGTATTAATGTTTTAAAAGAATTTGCCGTCCCTTTTGAAGTTCATATTTCTTCTGCTCACAGGCTGCCAGAGGAGACAGCAAGTTTGGCAAAGAATGCTTCCCTTAAGGGTATTAAAGTAATAGTGGCCGGGGCGGGAGCCGCAGCCCACCTGGCGGGAGTAATGGCTTCTTATACTACTTTGCCTGTGATTGGTGTTCCCTTAAGCTCACCTCCTTTGGGAGGCGTAGATGCCCTTTATGCTACGGTACAGATGCCCAAAGGAGTGCCCGTAGCTACTGTAGCAATAAATGGAGCTTATAATGCCGGTTTGCTGGCAGTGCAAATACTGGCTCTTGAAGATCCTAAGCTTTTCCAGGCCTTAAAGGAATTTAAAGAAAAATTGGCAGAAAAAGTGCACAGCAAAAGAAAAGAGCTAGAAAAATTTTACTCTTAGCGGTGAGAAAGTGTCCACCCCCTGTTGTGGAATTATAAATTAAAACCCTTATTAACTGTGATTAGAAGCATTAGCTGATATTTGGAAGGGAGCCATTCTATGCAAAATAAGTTTTTTAGAGCTGAGCACCTGAAAGAGGCTTGTGGTGTCTTTGGTATTTTTGCTCCCCAAGAAGAGCTGGCCCGCATTACCTGTTACGCTTTGTATGCCCTGCAGCACAGGGGACAAGAAAGTGCAGGCATTGCCATATCCGATGGCGATACCATTCATCTGGAAAAAGGGATGGGGCTGGTATCTGAGGTTTTCCCATCTTTGGGAAAGTTTGAGCACTTACAGGGGCTGGCAGCCATAGGTCATGTCCGCAGTGCTGTGGCTGGTACAAACAAGCCTGAAAATGCCCAACCACTGCTGGTTCGTTTTCATCAAGGTGAACTGGCTGTTGCTCATAATGGGAATTTGGTGAACGCCAAGGAGCTGAGGCAACGCCTGGAGCTGGATGGTTCAATATTCCAGACGACAACTGATAGTGAACTGGTAGCTCACCTCATTGCCCGCTGTGGTAGGGGAGAGTTGGAAAGTTCTATTGCAGATGTACTATCATATCTTCGTGGGTCTTATGCATTTATTTTTCTAACTGAAAACAAATTGATTGGTGTGAGAGATCCCCGGGGTATAAGTCCGCTGTCCCTGGGTAAGCTGGGTGATCATTTTGTCCTTGCTTCAGAAACATGTGCTTTTGATACCGTCGGAGCTGATTTTTTAAGAGATGTTAATCCAGGTGAGATGGTTATTATAGATAGAGAGGGAATGCGCAGTATCCAGGTGTTTCCCAGGGCGAGGTCTGCTCTTTGTATTTTTGAGTATATTTATTTTGCCCGCCCGGACAGCAACTTAAATGGTAAGAACGTTCATCTTGTGAGGAAGCGCCTCGGACGACGTCTTGCCCAGGAACAACCTGTAGAAGCAGATATAGTTACCGGTGTACCTGATTCAAGTATTGCTGCTGCCTCAGGTTATGCTGAGGAAATAGGCCTGCCGTATGAAGTAGGGTTAGTTAAAAACAGGTATATAGGCAGAACCTTTATTCAGCCCACACAGGCCAGGAGGGACGAGGGAATAAAACTTAAAATAAACCCTGTTAAAAAAATAGTGGAAGGGAAAAGAGTTGTTATTATCGATGATTCCATTGTACGAGGTACTACCAGCATGCGGCTGGTAAGTTTGCTCTTTAAGGCAGGAGCAAAAGAAGTGCATCTAAGAATTGGTTCTCCTCCCGTTATTTCCCCTTGTTATTATGGCATTAATACACCTACCTACGAAGAATTAATAGGAGCACATCACAGCTGTGAACAAATCCGCCGCAAAATCGGTGCCACAAGCCTTGCCTATCTTAGCAGAAAAGGGATGCTGGAAGCCATAGGCTTAACTGCCGAATCAGCCTGCGATGCCTGCTTTAGCGGTGAGTACCCTATTTGGGGTGGGTAAAAGGAGGCACTTTTAATATGTTAAAACACTTTAATTATATAGATGCAGGGGTAGATATAGATGCAGGAAATAAAGCTGTAGAGCTAATAAAACCCCTAGCGCAAAAGACCTTTGGCGCCGAAGTATTAACAGGCTTAGGAGGGTTTGCAGGCCTTTTTTCTCCTGATTTTTCTTCCTACCAGGAACCAGTGCTGGTAGCCGGTACCGATGGCGTGGGCACCAAGCTTAAAATTGCTTTTATGCTTAACAAGCACGATACAATAGGGGAAGACCTGGTAGCTATGTGTGTTAACGATATCCTAGCACAGGGTGCCAAGCCGTTATTTTTCCTTGATTATTTGGCAACAGGAAAAATTTTGCCGGAAAAAGTAGAAGAAATTGTGTCAGGTATTGCCAGGGGTTGCCAGCAGGCAGGGTGCGCCCTCTTAGGTGGGGAAACGGCGGAAATGCCAGGTTTTTATTCTGCCGGTGAATACGATCTAGCAGGTTTTGCTGTTGGAATAGTAGATAGATCAAAAATAATTGATGGCAGCAGAATAAAGGAAGGGGACTGCCTGTTGGGGGTAGCCTCTAGCGGGCTGCATAGCAATGGCTATTCTTTGGTTCGCAAGGTTTTATTGGAACATAAAGGGTACTCACTACATGAGCCCGTACCGTTGCTGAAATGCACTCTGGCTGAAGAATTAATAAAGCCGACTATTATATACGTGCCTTTTATCATACCTCTGCTTACAAAATTTGAGATTAAAGGAATTGCCCATATAACAGGTGGAGGGATTGTAGAAAATCTGCCAAGAATCATACCCCCTGCCTTGAAAGCTATCATTTATAAAAATAGCTGGCAGGTGCCTCCAACCTTTTCCCTTATTCAAAAGGAGGGACAGGTGAGCGAGGCAGAGATGTTGAGAACCTTTAATATGGGGCTGGGTCTTGTGCTGGTGGTTGCAAAGGAGCAGCTGAAAGATATTCAGGCACAGTTAAAAGATAAGCAGCTGCAGTCATGGCCTATCGGCACAGTCAAAAATAGACTGCCAGGCGAGGAAAAGATTTCCTTTGTGGAGGAAAATAGAAAATGATAATAAATTCAGGCAGCAAGCAAAAAAAAAGAATAGCTGTTTTAGCTTCTGGAAACGGAAGCAACCTGCAGGCTATCATAGATGCTCAAAAGAGAAATTATTTTTTGGGATTGGGAGAAGTTGTTCTCGTTGTCAGTGATAGGAAAGATGCTTTTGCCCTTGAGAGAGCTCGTCGAGAGGGTATTCCGGCGGTCTTCCATAACCCGCTACAATATCCCGGGAAAAAAGAATACGACGCCGCTCTTTTAAAGATACTTCAGCAAAACCACATTCAGCTCATTGTCTTGGCTGGATACATGAGGATGCTAACAGCACAGGTTATCGAAGCATTCTACCCCGCTATTCTAAATATTCACCCCTCTCTCCTTCCTTCTTTTCCTGGTAAGCAGGGTGTGCAAGACGCCCTGGATTACGGGGTAAAAATCACCGGTGCAACAGTACACATTGTTAATGAAGAGATGGATAAAGGGCCAATCATACTCCAAAAAGCAGTCCCCGTTCAAGATGACGATGATGTTGAGAAATTGCACGGGCGCATTCAAGAAGTAGAGCATTATCTTTACCCGGAGGCGATCAAGCTTTTTTGTCAGGGCCGGTTGATTTTAAAGGGAAGAAGGTGCTACATTAAAAATGAATAAAAGAGCTTTAATAAGTGTTTATGCTAAGACAAATTTGATAGACTTTGCCAAGGGACTCGTAGAATTGGGGTGGGAAATTATTTCAACCGGTGGCACAGCAAATTTGCTGCTGCAGGAAAAGATTCCGGTTACTAAGGTGAGCGATATTACCGGATTCCCCGAGATACTGGGGGGCAGGGTGAAAACACTGCATCCTCGAATTCATGGTGGTATATTGGCCCGCAGGGATAAGATAAGTGATCTAGAGGAGTTAAAAGGGCAGAATATAAAGCCTGTAGATTTGGTTGTAGTTAATTTATACCCTTTCAAAGAAACTGTCCAAACAGAAGGAGCATCACACGAGGATATAATAGAAAACATTGATATTGGTGGCCCGGCGCTTATCAGGGCCGCGGCTAAAAACTATCCCCATGTTGGGGTTATTGTCAATCCTGCTCATTACGATCTAGTATTAAATGAATTAAGGAGTAAAGGTTCTTTATCGCTGACTACAAGGGAAAAGTTAGCCAGGGAAGCCTTTTTACATACTGCACATTATGATGCTCTGATTTCCTCCTATTTTTCCTCAAGAATGACAGACGGTAGTGAACTGTTTCAAAAAGAAATGCTTTTACCTCTGCAAAAGGTTCAGGATTTACGATACGGAGAGAACCCCCAGCAAAAAGCTGCTTTTTACAAAGACTCTTATTCCCCATGCCCGGGTCTGCCCCAGATAAAACAGCTTCACGGCAAAGAGCTTTCTTTCAATAATTTAAACGATCTGCAGGCTGCCTGGGAATTATCCCGGGAGTTTACAGAGACAACGGTAGTAGCAGTTAAACATACTAATCCCTGTGGTGTTGCTTCTGGGAAAACTATCTTTGATGCTTATGTAAAGGCTTATGAGGCAGACCCTGTTTCTATCTTTGGGGGAATTATTGTCTGCAACAGAGAGATCGATGAATTAACGGCAGAAAAAATGTCGGAGACTTTCCTGGAAATCGTTGCTGCTCCCTCTTTTTCAACCGCCGCCACGGAGATATTAAAAAAGAAAAAAAATCTCCGCCTTTTGTTACTTCCTGCAGTTGGGAAGAAATGTAC
>JAAZDU010000048.1 GCA_012512665.1 Bacillota bacterium
ATCCATGTTTGCCCCGCCGCTTTTCAGGGAATGATAAGCTCCGCGATAAAACTGCCAACCGGCCCCAAACTGAACCGGCGCAGCCAAGGCTAGTTGAAGCCAGGGCGAGAGCATAAACTTGTGCCATCCGAAGAGCATATCCAGCATCATCAGTCCAAAGGGAAGGGTAAGGACTGCCGCCAGGACAAAGCGCAAAATTTGTGCACGTACCTCTTTCTGCTGTGCCCTGTCTTTTTCCCCCGGAGAAATATCTGCCACTGGGCGGGCCTCATAACCAAGCTCATGCACCTCCCGGCGTATTTCCTGGGGGGAAATTAGCCCCGGGAGATATTTGATTTTTGCCTTTCCGGTGGCCAGGTTGACGGCTGCTTCCGTCACACCGCTTAAAGAATTAAGCTTTTCCTCTACCCTCCTGGAACAGGCGGCACAAGACATGCCGGAAATTACCAGTTCCAAACTTTCGGGCCTGACATCATAGCCGATGGCCCGAATGCGGTTGACGATGCTTTCAGCTGTGATCTGTTGCGGATCATAAGTGAGCGTTGCTTTTTCCAGTGCTAAGTTAACATTGGCCGAGGCTACCCCTTCCAGGCTGTTTAATTCCCTTTCCACCCTGCTTGAGCAGGCGGCACAGGACATACCGGCAATGGACAATGTCAGCGGTATTTCTTTAGCTGTGCCCTTATCAGCTTGAATAGCTTTTCCCATTGATAACAACTCCTTGTAAGTCATTTAACCCCTGTTAATTAATCTAAAAACGGTCTTCATCAGCTCATCTATCACCTCGTCATCACCCGCCTGCAGCTGGTTTTTAATACACGACTTCATATGCATCTCCAGCAGCAGTTTGGCTACACTGTAAAGAGCAGATTGGGCTGAAGCGATCTGATTCAATACCTTGTCACAATAAACGCCTTCCTCGATCATTTTTTTAATTCCCCTTATCTGCCCCTCTATCCGGTTTAAACGATGGCGAAGGTTTTGTACCTTTTTTTCATCATCCCAGCTTCTTTTGCCCACGCTTTTACAATCCTGGCAATTTACCTGTGTTTGCTCACCCATGTGGCAGCACCTCCATGAATATAGTATACCCCCCTATGCTATATTTAGCAAGAAAATATTTTGATAGACAGGATTGATTGCTTTACGAAAGCTTGACTGCAATGCAGGCCCAGGTGTATAATTTAAGTAATTTAGTAAATTAGTAAGTATAAAGTGAGGGATCTACCGGATGGATATACCAACCACTCTTAAGCACAAGCCGGTTATTGTTGTAAAAGGTTATGATGCAATAGATGGCCGCATTAATAATTCAGATGCTAAAGGGCTTTCTCTTGGGCTAGCCCAGTGGAACGATAGGGGTAAAGTTGATGTATCTGCCAAGATTTGGAGACATACCGGCAAGAAATGGTCGAGGCAATCTGAAGAAATGCCCCTCCATCGGGTGATAGACCTGGCAATTTTAATTTGCCGCAGTATCCAATACATCAGGAATGCGTACAGATATCCGAAACTGTATGACGAAAATCAACCTGAAATCGATAGAATTGCTATACAAGGTAAAGCCCTTGATATTTCCGTATGTACAGATAATCCAATGATAGATAAAGATATTCAGCTCTTCCGGGAAGCCATGGCAAAGGATGACGAAATGATCTCCGAACGCCTGCACCGCCTGGCTACTATTCTTAAAGAAATGGGATATTAAAAGATATGCTTTTGCCGGAGCGAAATCAGCATAGTAATCACAGAAAGGACCAGGCAAAACATGGATGCAGGTTTAAAAGATAAGGTCAGCCCCTTATTAAACAAAAAAATTGCCCTCTTTCTCATAAGCCAGAACCTATCTTTGTTTGGTTCCTCCGTTGTGGATTTTGCTATTTTTTGGCATATTACGCTGGAAACCTCCTCCGGCATGTGGTTAACCCTCTATACCGTCTGTGCCATGCTTCCAGAGGTGTTGCTATCTCTGTGGGGAGGCGTTTTAGCAGATCGGTACAACCGTAAATACCTTATCATGTTGGCTGATGCATTTATTGCGCTTGCTACCCTGGCCCTGACAGTAGTTTTTTGGACCGGAATTCAGCGCATGGAGCTGCTCTTAGCAGTAGCTGCAGTGCGTTCTATTGGTTCTGGTATCCAAGCCCCAGCGACCAATGCTATTTTTCCCCAGCTTGTTCCCCAGGAGAGGCTTACCAGGATACAAGGGATTAACCAAACCTTGAATTCTGTGTTATTGCTGTTATCGCCTGCTACAGGAGGGGTGATCCTGGCTTCGCTGGGTATTGTGTGGACCTTTGCGCTGGACGTGGTGACAGCGGCCCTTGCCATTTTAATCTTCAGCTTTATTAAGGTAGAAAAAATGAAGAGGGCGGATCTCCCGGCGTCCTTACTAACTGAACTCCGCCAGGGCATTAATTACACTTTCCGACATCCGCTGCTGCGCGGGATTGTTATCTGCCAGGCCTGCTCTTTCTTTTTAATTACTCCAGCGGCTATCTTATCTCCCCTTCTGGTCGAAAGGAGCTTTGGCAGTAACGTGTGGAAACTAACTGCCAATGAGATAGCCTGGACGGTAGGCTCCTTGATTGGTGGTATTTTTGTTTCGCTACACGGTAGCTTTAAAGACAAGATCCATACTATTGCTCTTTGCTTGGTGGCTTTTGGAATATCTTATAGCCTCATGGGCATGGCTGGAAATTTCCCCTTATATTTAACTATCATGGGCATTTCCGGTTTATTTATGCCGGTGATAATTACAGCTCAGACTGTATTCATTCAGGAAATAGCGGAGCCTACCATGTTGGGGCGTGTTTTTTCCATAGTGCAGATTATCGCAGCCAGTGCCATGCCAGTTGCCATTTTGTTCTTCGGTCCTTTGGCTGATGTCATCTCGGTGGAGGCAATTATGATCGTCTCCGGGGTGTTTTTGGCCCTGACGGGGATACTCTATAAGCATACTCAAAAGAAGGTTCGAAAGGAAAAAGTTGTGTTTGAAAATGATTAGCTTTGGAGAGATAAATTTAGCAGCCGGCCTTTAATTTGGAAAAAGTTGATTTCTAGATAAGAAATCAGTTACAATGATTTGCAGAGGTAAAAAAGAGTAAAAGAGAGTGATTATTGGTGCAGAAAACTATATCGATAAAGACAGGCAAAAGAGAAGCTCTTTATGATATTACTGCAGAAGTGAAAAATGTGGTCTCAGAATCCAAAATTAAATACGGGCTGGTAAATGTTTATGTTCAGGGTTCAACAGCGGCTATCATGATACAGGAGAACTGGGATGAAAGCGTGCAGGAAGATGTAATATCATTTCTGAAGAAGTTAATACCTCAAGGGGTTTGGCGGCACGACCAGCTGGATGGAAATGGGGATGCTCATTTAAAAGCCGGCCTTATTGGGTCAAGCGAAACAATTCCTATAGTTAACGGTGAAATTGGGCTTTCTACCTGGCAAAATATCTTTTTGTGCGAGTTTGATGGACCCAGGAGTGCAAGGAAGCTAGTTGTTACCGTCATTGGTTCTAAAGGAGCCTAATTCGCTCTAACTGGGCTTTAACTGGAATCGGAAATCTGCTTCGCTTTGATCCCTGCCCGGTGGCTTTTCATCCCTATACTTTCAAGGCCTTCTCCTTGTCTTCCTGAAGATAATCATCTTTCCTTTTGTTACCTTTAAGAGTGACTATACTTACTCCCAGGATAACCAGGGCTCCACCAATAATCTGACCGGCAAAGAGGGTTTCATGCAGGATAACTACCCCGCCTAGGACTCCAAAGACTGGAATCATATTAATAAATGTGGTGGTAGTGGCAGAGCCCAAGTTTTTTAAGGCAAAAAGGTAGAGGATGTAGGCAACAGCGGAGCAAAAAACTCCCAGATAAATTAAATTAACAGTGATAATAACATTAAATACCGCAAAATTTATGCCTTTAGGTAGGGCCAGAATTCCCAAGCACAGCATGCCTATCAAAGATTGATAAAAGTTAACTAATACGGGGTTGTATTTTCTCATTAGCGAGACATTAACTCTAGTAAAGATTACCCAGGAGCAAGCAGCCAGCAGTACCAATATGTTTCCTTTCATATTCTCCAAGGCAATGGTGCTATCATTTCCAAAGCGAATGATAAAATAAACCCCTACAAAGGAAAGAAATACTCCTATCCAGCGCTGCCAGCTGTATCTTTCCTTAAAAAATAAGCTGCCGGCTATGAGATTAAGCACCGGTGCGGTGCAAACGATAAGCGATGCTGTTCCCGCGTTAGTAAAGCGCAGCCCATTATTTTCAAAAAGAAAATAGAGGAAAACACCTGTAACTCCACCTGCCAACACGCTTAGCCAATCTTTTTTTTCTATAAATTTTTGCTTCATAGTAATTAAAGCAAAGGCCAGGCTGATGATAGCGATAACCAGCCTTAGAAAGGCAATTTGTTCAGCCGGGAATACCTGAAGAAGTATTTTTGTGCTGCTAAAAGATATGCCCCAGAAAAATGTAGTTATACTTATGGCTAGAACAGATAAGATATTTTTATTTGCGAGCATATTTAACCATACCTTTCTGGGACTTAATTAATTGTTTGCTGGAGCTACTCGGCATATTATATCTCTTATTGCTTTTTGTTTCAATCCCGCCCGGTTATGTTATAATTGTAATTAACAGGCCTTATTAAAACATCCATCCTGTTTTAAATATTAAAAATTTTGGTTTAAGGCTGGTTGTTCTGAGCTGGCTGAACGGTTTGCAAGATTAAAATATATAAAGTCAGGCAAGGTGGTAGCATGAGTGAATTCATCACCAGCACAATGGTAGCAGTTAAAAGGTACACTACTCTGGATTTTGCCTTGTTCAAGATCTGCTTGCTGGCTATCGGAGTACTTTTCGGAGTGAATCTTAATAATTTTTTCAGTAGCTATATCCTTCTCGTTTGGGCAGTAGCAATTATTTCTTATATTTTGATTATGTATAAAACCTTTGTAACCTACAGGAAATAATAATACCAACTGTTCAGCCAGCCTTTATAACCTGAAAGCAACTAATCGTGATATTAATGTGTTTCATTAACCTTGTCTTTTGTCTTTATCAATGATGTAAAAAAGTGCTGCCTAGGAGTGGTTGCTATGTTAAAGATTCATAACCTGAAAGTAAAGGTCAAAGGAGAAGAGATCCTTAAAGGTGTTTCCCTGGAGATACCCCGGGGGGAGACGCATATTCTTCTCGGGCCTAACGGCTCAGGGAAGACCACGCTGCTAAAAGCTATTATGGGTATGGGATCAATGCACACTACGGGAAGCATTTTATTAGATGGGGAGGAGATATCTGGCTTGTCCATAGATGAGAGGGCCAGGCGAGGAGTGGGGTTGGCGCTGCAGCGTTCTCCTGCTATCCCGGAACTTACTCTGGACAGCCTTTTGCAGATGATTGGTAATAAGTTTGGGAGCGATGGTATGGAGGAAAAGATAGATAGCCTGAACTGCCGCTACCTTTTGGGACGCGGGGTAAACGAAAACTTTTCCGGTGGGGAGATGAAGCGTTCGGAGGTACTGCAGCTTTTGGTGCAGGAACCTAAAGTGGTGCTTGTTGATGAGCCTGAATCCGGGGTTGATCTGGAAAATATTGTGGTGATTGGGGAAGCCCTGAAGCGTTTACTTAAACCCAGCGTCAAAGAGAAAAAGAGGGCTGCTCTAATAATCACGCATACCGGGCATATACTGAATTATCTTAATGCCGATAAGGGTTATGTTCTGCTTCACGGCCGCATTATATGCTCAGGGAATCCACGCGATATCTTTGAAGCGATAAACCGTCACGGTTTTGAAGGATGCATGGAATGTGAAAAATGTAATTAAGGGAGAATCAAGTATGCTGGCAGAAAAAGCACGCAAAGCTCTTGCAAAAAAGGCGGCCTACGGGTCCGATCTACTACTTCCCCATGGGGTTTCTACAGTAGAGGAGCGGTCGATCGACTCTTTGGAAAACCTGGATAAAAGGCTTAAGGAAGCTTCTCTTCTTTCGGGTTTTAACTCGGATGAATCTGGAAGGGCAGGTTCATATTTTCAAAAAAATAATGCTGTTATCTACCAGAAAGTGCAGGAGGCTTACCGCGGCCAGGTAGAGATTATGAGCATAGAAGAAGCCTTAGCGAAGTACTCATGGTTAAAGGAATACTACTGGCGCAATGTTCCCGTCGATATGGATAAGTATACTGCCCAGGTGGAACTCTGGGGCAGGGGTGGCTATTTCATACGCATCCTGCCGGGCGCCCGTGTAAAGCAGCCTATCCAGTCCTGCCTGCTTATGGATGAGGCCGGCGAATGCCAGAGAGTACATAATATTATTTTAGCTGAGGAAGGGTCTCAGGCACAGGTTATTACGGGCTGCACTACCAGCCCTTCAGTAAAAGAGGGCTATCACCTGGGGGTATCCGAATTTTACGTGAAGAAAGGGGCACACCTTACCTTTACCATGGTTCATAACTGGGCGGATGACTTCCATGTTAGGCCTCGCACGGGGATCATGGTTGAGGAAGATGGGACCTTTATTAACAACTATATTTTGTTAAAACCGCTGCGTTCAATCCAGTCTTACCCCCGCGCGGTGCTGCAGGGAGCCCGGTCACGAGCTCGCTTTAACACTATTGTCTACGGGCGACATGAATCTGAAATTGATCTGGGTTCACTCATCGAACTGAACGGCAGGGGGACCCGGGGGGAAGCGATAAGCCGCTCCCTGGGTAGAGAGCGTGCCAAAGTGATGATGCGGGGTAGGTTAAAAGCGCGCAGCAATGATGCCCAAGCTCACCTAGAATGCCGCGGTATGCTTCTTTCCGAGGAGGCTGAAATAAATGCTGTCCCAGAGCTCTGGGTGGAAGGGGCTCCTCAAGCGAATCTTACGCACGAGGCAGCAGTAGGGCCTGTTAATGAGGAAGCGGTGGAATACTTGATGAGCCGGGGGTTGAGCAGGGACGAAGCTGTAAGCGCGATTATCCAGGGCTTCATGCAGGTTGGTATCCAGGGGTTACCGGATGTCCTCAATAACATGCTCGCCGATATTTTGTCTTTTGACTCAGGATCATAGGTTTCACGGAAGATGACTCCAGACAAAACTTCTTTCGTCTAAACTGCTTGTGAATGTCTTTGGGAATTGGCAGTTAATAATACTTGTTAAAATTTTAGGGACAGGCTGTATAAAGTGCCGGAAGCTGGAGCAAGAAACGAATAGCTCTTAGCCGACCTGGGAGTAGATGCCGAAGTTAAAAGAGTAACAGACATTAAGAACAGATGCAGAATTTAAACACGAGGTGTTAAAAAGGTGAAAGTTAAAAAAGATAATTACTTAATAACAGATGATAAGAATAATATTGATATTGAGTATGTTATTTATAATTTACATAAAACGTATTGGGGAAAACATAGAAAAAGAGAAGCTATTATAAGGTCAATAGAAAATTCTATATTTATTTCTTTGTTTTACAATATGAAGCAGATAGGTTTTTCTAGGATAGTTACAGATAATGCTACTTTTGCCTGGATTGCAGATGTATTTGTTGATGAAAAATATAGGGGACGTGGTCTTGGGAAATGGCTTGTGAAAAACACAATAAATCATCCTGACATAAAAGATATAGAATTGCAGCTATTAAAAACTAAAGATGCCCATGGTTTATATGAGAGGTTTGGATTTACCAAGGATGATGTTTCTGATTGCCTGACCAGAAGAAAATGCAATTTAGATTAGCACAACAGCGGCAACGGTGCATCCTGTGGCGTAGCTAAGGTAAGAATCCAGCTTCTTAAAAGATTTCTTGCCTTTGTTCTTCAGCTTCTGTTAATTCTTTTTTGCTTATTTGTAGTTCGTCTGTTTTTAGCTGGTTTTGAAAATAAAGGCTCCTGCTGGGTAGGGCAACGGATACGCCTTCCTTTTCCAGTATCTCCATAATTTTAAAGTTTATATCCTCTTTGAC
>JAAZDU010000005.1 GCA_012512665.1 Bacillota bacterium
AAAAAACTCCCCGGTGTGGCGGTCTTGCAAGAATCTGAATCAGCGCCTGCCTCAACCAATGCATAGCACTGGAGGGAGAAGGCAGAATAGAGAGGAGAGAAATATGCGTTGCGTCAATTAATTCTTGCTGCTAATTGGAAAATGCACAAAACTGTAGACGATGCCGAGTTTTTTTTAAAGCGATTTATGGAGGAGCCCAGTGGCATTACAGGGCTGGAGCTAGTATTTTGCCCTCCCTTTACAGCACTTTATCCCATGGCGCAGTTAATTAAGGAGACACCTTTTGTGCTGGGTGCCCAAAATATGCACTGGGAAAAAGAAGGTGCTTATACGGGCGAGATATCGCCCCTTATGTTGCGGGAGCTTGGGGTGCGCTACGTTATTCTTGGTCATTCAGAAAGGCGCCGTTTTTTCAGGGAGCAGCCGCAGGAAATTAGCCTAAAAGTGGCTTCGGCTTTTAACTTTGGGCTCAATCCTATTTTGTGTATTGGAGAAACTGAGGAAGAGCGGAGGCAGGGTCATACTGAAAAAGTATTGTGCCGCCAACTACGTGAGGCCCTGGCAGACTCCTTGCACATAGATAAAGAGCATGCCTCCAAGCTTGTTATTGCTTATGAACCGGTCTGGGCCATTGGAACCGGCCTGGCCGCTTCCGGGAAGGATGCCGGCGAAGCTGCTGCTATTATTCGCTCTTATTTGGCTGAGTTGTTAGATAAAGAAAGGGCTGCTGTTATAAGGATTCAGTACGGGGGAAGTGTAAACAGCGACAATATTTTGGATTTTGTTTCTCTTCCCGATATTGACGGGGCACTGGTGGGAGGGGCTTCTTTAAAACCCGGCTCATTTAAGGAGCTAATATTGGCCTTAGACCGCTTGAGGAGGAGTTAAGGTGGCGTTACCTGTGCTGGAAGGTCCCCTGTTATTGATCATCCTGGACGGATGGGGAATCAGGTCGACTAAAAAAGGCAATGCTATTGACATGGCCAGAACACCTGTGATGGATGCTCTTAGGCAGCAGTATCCCTGTACACTGCTCAATGCTTCAGGCGAAGCAGTGGGTTTACCAGCCGGTCAGATGGGGAACTCCGAGGTAGGCCACTTGAATATTGGTGCAGGAAGAATTGTATATCAGGACCTTGTCAGGATCAGCAATTCTATTAAGGACGGTAGCTTTTTCCAGAACGAGGTTATAGTAAAAACCATGGAATATGTCAAGCAAAAAGATAGCGCCCTGCACCTCATTGGTCTTCTCTCCGATGGTGGTGTTCACAGCCATCAGGAGCACCTGGAGTCCTTGCTTGCCACAGCCCACCGCTTTGGGCTTAAGAAGGTATTTGTCCACGCTATCCTGGATGGGAGAGATGTTCCTCCTACCAGCGCTGGCAAATATTTAGATAAGCTGGATATTTATTTAAAGGGCTTGGGAACAGGGAAAATAACTTCCATCGCCGGCAGGTACTATGCCATGGATCGGGACAAACGCTGGGAGAGGACTTCAGCAGCTTATGACGCCTATGTTCATGGAAAAGCTATAGCCGTTCAATCCCCTCTTGAAGGTCTTAAAGAGGCTTCCAGGCGAGGTGAAACCGATGAATTTGTCCAGCCTACGGTGATACTGGAAAATGGCCAACCCGTTGCCACCATCGGCCAGGAGGATGCCATCTTTTTCTACAATTTTCGCTCGGACAGGATGAGACAGCTTTTCTATAGTTTTTACCATAAAGAATTTTCGGAGTTTGAGCGGGGAAAAGGCTTCCCCCTTCCCTACCTGGCGACGATGACGGTTTATGATGAGAAAATTAAAGTTCCCGTAGCCTTCCCCCCCATGAGCTTGCACGACACCCTGGGAGAGGTTATTTCTCGCCAAAACTGGCGGCAGCTGCGCATTGCAGAGACAGAAAAATACGCTCATGTTACCTATTTTTTTAATGGCGGCAGGGAAAAGCCTTTTCCTGGAGAAGATAGGATCCTGATTCCTTCACCCCAGGTAGCCACCTACGATCTGCAGCCGGAGATGAGCGCTTTGGCTGTGACGGAAAGGGCCATAGAAGAGCTGCGCAAGGGCATTTACAGGCTAATTGTTTTAAATTATGCCAATGCCGATATGGTAGGTCATACCGGTGTCCTGCCGGCGGCTATTAAAGCAATTGAAACAGTTGATAGCTGCCTGGGCAAGCTTGTTTCTGCTGTTAAAATGATGGAGGGCGCTTTTATAGTCACCGCCGATCATGGCAATGCCGAACAGATGCTGGAGGAAGATGGAAGGGCCCATACGGCACATACCAATTGTCTTGTACCCTTTATTTTAGGCCATCCCCAACCCCTGAGCCTGCGCCTGCGGGAAGGGGGGATCCTGGCGGACATTGCTCCTACTATCCTGGAGATCTTGAAAGTTGAGCAGCCTGATGCTATGACAGGGGAGGCCCTTCTAACAACTATTTCCGCTAGCGCCGGGTCGGCCATGCCTTACAGCAGCAGGAGCCGAAATTATTTAAGGAGGTGAAAGTCCGGCAGTTGCCGGGCTTGTGTCGATGACTCTTATCAAAGATATTATTGCCCGGGAAATACTGGATTCCCGCGGGAACCCAACCTTGGAGGTAGATGTTACTCTGGCCTGTGGTGCACTGGGCCGGGCTGCAGTCCCTTCAGCAGCATCTACAAGCGCCCTGGAAGCAGTGGAAGTCCGGGATGGAGACGAAAAACGTTACCTGGGTAAAGGTGTTTTGAAGGCTGTTGAAGCTGTAGAGAAAAAAATTGCTCCCCATCTGAAAAATATGGATGCCCTGGATCAGGCCGAAGTCGATAAGGCTATGCTGGCTTTGGACGGCACAGGCCAAAAGGAGAAGCTGGGGGCCAATGCCATTTTGGGAGTTTCCCTGGCCGTAGCCCGCGCAGCAGCAAATGCCCTGGGGCTGCCCCTTTTCCGCTACCTTGGCGGTATTCAGGGAAGGGTGATGCCCCTGCCGCAGATGAATATTTTAAACGGTGGCAAGCACGCTGATAACAATGTGGATATCCAGGAATTTATGATTCTGCCTGCAGGTGCTGGCAACTACCAGGAAGCACTGCGCATGGGCGTGGAGGTATATCATTACCTTAAAAAAGTTTTGCAGGAGAAGGGCTTGAGCACAGCTGTCGGCGATGAGGGAGGCTTTGCTCCCATTCTTTCCTCCAATGAGGCAGCCCTGCAGCTTATTGTGGAAGCTATTGAAAAGGCAGGTTACAAGCCCGGGGAGGACATCCTGCTGGCGATAGATGTAGCTGCCAGCGAACTTTATGAGGATGGCAAATACTGCCTGCGGGGAGAAGGGCTGGAGATGACCTCCAGCAAAATGATAGAATATTATGCTGATCTGATCCGCAATTATCCCATAGTTAGCATTGAAGACGGGCTGGCAGAAGACGATTGGGAAGGCTGGCAGGAACTAACCAGAGCCCTGGGAGAAGAGGTGCAGCTGGTAGGAGACGATATTTTTGTTACCAACGCCAGGCTTTTAGAGAAAGGTTTACAGGAGGGAGTAGGCAATGCCATCCTCGTCAAAGTAAATCAGATAGGCACTTTGAGCGAAACCCTGGAGACCATTGAACTGGCAGCCAGAAATGGATATGGTACTGTTATTTCCCATCGTTCGGGTGAAACCGACGACTCTTTTATCGCTGACCTGGCTGTTGCCACCAACGCCGGCCAGATTAAAACCGGGGCTCCGGCCAGAGGTGAAAGGATAGCAAAATACAACCGCCTCATACGTATCGAACAGGCTTTAGGTTCTTCCGCCCATTTTGGCGGTGCCAGCATCTTGAGGTGTTTGTAATTTAACCTGCTATGCCATTATGTAGGGGAAATTTCGACCTTTGACTTTATGTGTTACAATATGCATTTGGAGTATAACTTTGCTGGAAGGAGGGGGACTGGTGCAAACATTTTTGACAGTAATTTATGTCATAATTTGCATTGGACTAATTGCCACAGTGCTTCTACAATCTGAGCGCAGCGCTGGGCTTTCTGGTACCATAGCAGGTGGGACGCAATCTCTTTTTGGCAAGAAAAAAAGTTGGGATGACCTGCTCAGCCGTTTTACCACTGGACTGGCTGTTGCATTCATGATTTTGGCAGTATTGTTAACACTATTTAATTGAAGTTCAAGGGAAAGGGGTTATTTCCATGAGTTACACTGCACTTTACCTTCCCCCCTTGGTAGCATTAGTGGGGCTGCTTTTTGCTTTTTTCCTGTGGAATAAGGTGAACGGCTTTGATGCTGGCACGGAAAAAATGATAGAGATTGCTGGTGCTATCCAGGAGGGCGCCATGGCATTCCTGCGCAGGGAGTACAGCACCCTGGCAGTTTTTGTAGTAGTCCTGGCCATTGTTGTGGCGGTCTTGATCCACCCCTATGCAGCTATTTCTTTTGTGGTAGGAGCTGTTTTTTCTGCAGCAGCCGGTTTTGTGGGTATGCAGGTTGCAACTCAGGCCAATGTGCGCACGGCTAACGCTGCTCGCAAAGGGGTTAACGAAGCTTTAACAGTGGCTTTTTCCAGCGGCTCCGTCATGGGGATGATGGTGGCTGGTTTGGGGCTGCTGGGACTGGGGCTGCTCTACATGGCTTTTAGGGATCCGCAAATTGTTAATGGCTATGCCCTGGGGGCAAGCTCCATTGCCCTTTTTGCCCGGGTCGGGGGTGGCATCTACACCAAGGCTGCTGATGTAGGGGCAGACCTGGTGGGCAAGGTTGAAGCCGGTATCCCCGAAGATGATCCCCGCAATGCCGGTGTTATCGCTGACAACGTGGGCGATAATGTAGGCGACGTGGCTGGTATGGGGGCAGATCTTTTTGAATCTTACGTAGGCTCTATTATCGCGACCATTACCGTGGGGGTTTTGGTTTATGATGGGTTAGCTGGCGCCATCCTGCCCATGTTGGTGGCTGCAGTAGGCATTATAGCCTCCATTATAGGCTATTTTTTTGTGCAGGCTAAGGAAGGGGTTCGCCTGGGTGCAGCCCTGGAGCGTTCTACCATAGTTGCTGCTGCCATTGTATTGGTGGCCTCCTATTTTCTAACTACATATGTGCTGGGAGAAATCGGTCCATTCTATGCCATTGTTTCAGGGCTTCTAGCCGGTATTATCATTGGCCGTTTAACAGATTACTATACCTCTTCCCATTATAATCCAGTGCGGCACCTGGCTGAGGCTTCCACGACGGGTGCTGCTACCAATCTAATCAGCGGTCTGGCCCTGGGAATGAAGAGCACTGCCTTGCCCCTGATTACTATCATAGTGGCTATCATTATCAGCTATTTTACTGCTGGTGTATACGGTATTGCTATTGCTGCCGTAGGCATGCTGGCTACGGTAGGCACCACTGTTTCTGTTGATGCTTACGGTCCTGTAGCCGATAATGCTGGCGGCATCGCTGAGATGGCCGAACTGGATCCCAAGGTGCGCGCCATTACCGACGAGCTGGATGCCCTGGGCAATACCACGGCTGCTATCGGTAAGGGTTTTGCAATCGGCTCTGCTGCTTTGACCGCGCTGGCCCTCTTTACCGCCTACACTCAGGCAGCAGGCATTGAAAGGATTGACCTTACCGATCCTGGCACTATAGTTGGCCTTTTCCTGGGAGGAGTTGTCATCTTTTTTACCAGTTCGCTCACGATGGAAGCGGTTGGCAATGCTGCCCACGAACTGATAGAGGAGATCAGGCGCCAGTTCCGCGAGATCCCCGGTCTCATGGAAGGAAAAGCCAGGCCTGAATACGCCCGCTGCGTAGATATCAGCACTTCAGCGGCCCTGCGGGAAATGCTTGTCCCGGGCCTTACGGCAGTGGTGGTTCCTCTGCTGGTTGGCTTTCTCCCTTTTTTGGGAAAAGAAGCCCTGGGAGGGCTTTTAGCAGGGGCGCTTGTGACGGGGGTTCTCATGGCTATTTTTATGGCCAATGCAGGTGGTGCCTGGGATAACGCCAAAAAATATATTGAAAGCGGTGCTTTGGGAGGCAAAGGAAGTGAAGCCCATAAAGCTGCTGTGGTGGGGGACACCGTAGGCGATCCTTTTAAAGATACATCAGGTCCTTCCATCAATATACTAATTAAGTTGATGAGTATTGTTGCCCTTGTTTTTGCCGCCCTCTTTTAATAGCAACGTCCAAGTGCTCTGGCAGGACTTTCCTCATAAAAGGGGTGAAAGTCCTCTTTTATCTATTACATGGATTTTATAAGGAGTTGTTTATATGGAACGGCAGGAAGCTTACGAGCTGATGAAAGAAAAGGTTAAAAATAAAAATTTGCGCAAGCACATGCTGGCTGTGGAAGCTGTTATGAGGCGCCTGGCTGCTCATCTAGGCCAGGATGTGGAAAAGTGGGGGCTGGCAGGTCTTCTGCACGATCTGGATTATGATTTTACTTGCGATGCCCCGGAAAAGCACAGCCTGGTGGCCGGCGAGATGCTGGAAGAGATGGGTGTGGATGCGGAGATTGTTAAGGCGGTGAAGGCTCACAACAGCTACCATGGCTTGCCCAGGGAAACACTGATGGACCATGCACTTTACGCCGCTGACCCGCTCACAGGGCTTATCGTGGCTGCAGCCCTTATCCATCCCGAGAAAAAGCTGGCTCCCCTGGACGTAGCTTTTGTCATGAACCGCTTTAAGGAGAAGCAGTTTGCCCGGGGAGCTGACCGAGAACAGATCCGCAGCTGCTGCGAACTGGGCCTGGAGCTGGAAGATTTTGTAGGCATGGGCCTGGAAGCTATGCAGAAAGTCTCCCGCGACCTAGGCCTGTAGCAAAATCGTTTTATATATTTTTAGCCAATTTTGGCGAGAAAGGAATTTTTAATTATTAATTATGAAAGAAAAAGTGCTCGCATACATGATAGATCCCAAATATAGGGCAGCTACTTTTAAAGGCCTGTTAAAAGGGCTTGGACTACGCCGGCGCAGAGAAGCAAGCATGTTACAGCAGGCGCTCCAGGAGCTGCTGGAGGAAGGTAGGATTAAAAAGAGTAGGCGCGGCAGGTTTTTCCTGGAACAAAACAATCAATTGGTCAAGGGAACCATCCAGGGCCATGCCAGGGGTTTTGCCTTTCTTATTCCGGAAAATAGGGAAGAGGAAGATATTTTTATCAAGCCTAACTGCCTACAAGGGGCTATGCACGGTGATGAGGTGTTGGTTAAACTCAGCACAGCCCAGCGCAGGGGACGCAAACGTGAGGGAGAAGTAGTAAAAATCCTGAAACGGCGCAGTCCTTTTATGGTCGGCTCTTTTAGAGGAAGCAAGCGTAGAGGCTCTGTTATACCTGATGATCAAAGGTTGGTTAAAGAAATTGTTATCACAAAGAAAAAAGGCATAAAACCCGTTGCCGGTGATAAGGTAGTTGTCAAAATAACTCAGTGGCCGCGCGGGGATAGAGTAGCCCGGGGAGAGATAGACCAGGTGCTGGGTGCGGAGGGAGAAAAAGGAGTTGATGTTCTTTCCGTTATTAAAAAGCACGGGCTGAGGGAAAAATTTCCTGCTGCGGCTTTAAGAGAGGCGGAAGAGGTAGCGCGCTGGACCCCTGGTGAACCTTATCCTTCAGAACGCCTTGATTTAAGAAGCATACCGATGGTAACTATTGATGGGGAAGATGCTAAAGACCTTGATGATGCAGTTTCCTTGGAGACAAGGTGCGAGGGAGGCTGGACGCTTGGGGTGCACATAGCCGATGTCTCTTTTTATGTTAAAGAAAACAGCCTTCTGGACAAGGAGGCTTTGCGCCGTGGAACCAGTGTCTACTTGGTTGACAGGGTCTTGCCCATGTTGCCGCCCCGACTTTCCAATGAGATTTGTAGCCTGAACCCAGGAGTGGACCGGCTGGCGATGAGTGTTATGATGGAGATCAGCCCCCAGGGAGAAGTTGAAAATTACAGGTTTGCGCTAAGCATAGTGCGCATTGATGAGCGCATGACTTATAAGAATGTAGCTGCCATACTGGATGGAGATGAAACGTTGTCTCATCAGTATGCCCCCTGGGTGGATACTTTTAGGGAGATGCACAAGTTATCTTCCCTGTTGCGTTCCAGGCGCCTGGAACGGGGTGCTATTGATTTTGCCTTTCCTGAACCCAAAGTGCATTTAGACGAAGAAGGCCACCCTATCTCCATTGAAGTTCGCTGGCAGGGTCCTGCCGAAAATATAATCGAGGAATTTATGATCCTTTGCAACGAGGTTGTAGCCGGCCATTTTGCTAAAAAAGGACTGCCCCTTATCTACCGTATTCACGAAAAGCCCCAAGAAGAGAAGGTAGTGGAATTGAGAGAAACCCTCTCCCTGTTTAATATTAGGCTCAAAGGGTCGCCCTCCAAAATTAAGCCTTCCCATTATCAAAAGGTGCTGCAAAAAGTGCGGGCTAGCAGGTGGGAAAAAATGGTTAGCTATCTGTTGCTGCGCTCCTTAACCCAGGCCCGTTACAGCCCTGATAATGTGGGGCACTTTGGGCTGGCTTCCCCTGTATATTGTCACTTTACCGCTCCCATACGCCGTTACCCGGACCTGGTAGTGCATCGCCTGCTACGCCATCTTTTGACCGGTGAACTGAAAAGCGATAAATGGCAGAAAATGTTACCGCAGCTTTCACAGATAGCTGCCCACGCTTCAGAGCAGGAAAGGTTGGCCGTGGAAGCGGAAAGAGAAAGTGTTGATCTAAAAAAACTGGAGTTTATGGAAGGCAAAGAGGGAGAAGAATTTGCTGCCATTATTAATGGCGTGACCTCCTTTGGACTTTTTGTAGAACTGGAGAATACGGTAGAGGGCCTGGTGCATATAAGCTCTATTGAAGGTGATTATTATCGTTTTGAGGAAAAGAGTATGTCCTTGCGCGGTGAAAGAACACATACAGTTTTTCGCCTGGGAGATCCCGTTACTGTGCGCCTGCATAGAGTCAACAAAGAAGAAGGCCTCCTGGATTTCCGGCTCGTTTGAGCTTACAGTTTGTTTAAGGGCTTGCAGATAACAACCCTTGTATAAATAGTTTTCATTGATTTTCCTCCTCCTGCGTGGTATAATTTTAACAGATACAGTAAAGTTTACTTCCTACCATTTTTCGCAGCCAAACGGTAGGTTTTTTTGTCCGTAAATTTGCAGGGGAGAAAATTTATGGTTGAGCAACAGAAAGGGCGTAAAGAACGGGTTGTGGCTCAAAATAGAAAAGCCCGCCACGACTACCATATTGAAGAAACGTACGAAGCTGGCCTGGTTCTTAAAGGAACTGAAGTTAAATCTTTGCGGGCCGGTAAAGTAAACTTAAAAGATAGCTATGCCAAAGTTGAAAACAGCGAATTATTTTTATATAATATGCATATAAGCCCGTATGATAAGGGTAATGTTTTTAATCACGATCCCCTGCGCACAAGAAAGCTCCTCCTGCACCGCAGGCAGATTAACCGCCTGCAGGGATATACCCAGGAAAGGGGCTTTACCCTCGTTCCTTTAAGGCTTTACTTCTCTAACGGGAAAGCCAAGGTTGAGCTGGCCCTGGCTAAGGGCAAAAAAGCCTATGATAAGCGGAAAGATATGGCTGAGCGGGATGCTCGCAGGGAGATGGATAGAGCGTTTAAGGAAAAACAAATTCGTTATTAATTTTGGGGGCGAAAAGGTTTCGACGGGGGTAGGTAGGGGTAAAAGTAGCGAGCCCGGGACCATGGCCCGGTAAAAACATGGAACGGCAAATAACTGCCAACGACAACTTAGCTTACGCTGCTTAATTAAAGCAGCGCGTCCTCCTTCCTTCACCTGCGGGGAAGGAGCGGGCGTCAGAGAGCAGGTTACCGTCTGTAAAGACCTTCCCTTCTTTACACGGCGGGAATGCAAGAGGGAATAGTTCCAGGGAACCTTGCCCGGTAGGAGCCCTGGGGCGAAATTTAAAACCCGGACTACGCTCGTAGAAGCTTTTACAACTATACCTTCGGACCCGGGTTCGATTCCCGGCGCCTCCACCATAACTACCTGATTTTTCAGCTGCTTTTTTAGCCGATTTCGCAGTGGATCCACATTGGATCCAAC